>NZ_JBHYJH010000029.1:0-70476 GCF_042740445.1 Streptomyces sp. NPDC059003
AGGGGGTCCGGGGGCGGAGCCCCTGGGAAAGGGCGGGCGGGTGGGGGAATCAGCCCGCCCGGCGTTTGAGGGCGAGGCGCGCAGCGCCGGAGAGAAGGGGGTCCGGGGGCGGAGCCCCTGGGGGAGGGTGGGGTGCGGCCACAGGGAAGGGTGGGTGGGTCATAACGTTGTGGCAGGGGGGTAACTGGCATCTTCTAGGTGGCTGTTGACGCTTCTACGGTGTGGTCGACCGGAGAGAGAAGGATCCCGCTTCCCCGCTTCCCGGATCCCTCCCTCCCCGATTGACATCGAGGAGACCCCCATGCAGCTCAGACATGCCTCCCCGCGCGTCCCGCACTGTAGGAACCGCCGCGGCCTCACGGCGGCGGGCGCCGCACTCGCCGCCGCCGGTGCGCTCGTACTGGCCGGACTCCCCGGCTCGGCCTCCGCCCAGACGAACCCGTCGCCCCCCGCCACCTCCGCGGACACCGCCGCCGTCGGCAAGACCTCGCCCGAGGTCCTGAAGGCGATGCAGCGCGACCTTGGCCTGACCCCCGCACAGGCCAAGGCCCGCCTGGTCAACGAGGCGCAGGCAGGGGCCACCGCCGGCACCCTGCAGAATGCCCTCGGCAAGGACTTCGCGGGCGCCTGGGTGCACGGCGCCACCTCGGGCACGCTCACGGTCGCGACCACCGACGCCAGGGACATCGAGAGGATCAAGGCCGAGGGTGCGCGGGCGCAGGTCGTGCGGCACTCCGTCGCGCAGCTCGACGCCGCCAAGGCCCGGCTCGACCGGGCCGCGAAGTCGGCCAGGACCCTGGACGCGCCGGTCTGGTACGTCGACGTACGGACGAACGCGGTCGTCGTGAACGCCGTCAAGGCCTCCGCCGCCCACAAGTTCGTCGCCGCGGCGGGCGTGGACTCCTCCCTCGTACGCGTGGAGAAGACCAAGGACCGGCCGCGGGCGCTGTACGACATCGTCGGCGGCGACGCGTACTACATGGGCGGACGCTGCTCCGTCGGGTTCTCCATCACACAAGGCACGACGCAGGGCTTCGCCACCGCGGGCCACTGCGGTCGTGCGGGCACCGCGACCCAGGGCTACAACCGAGTGGCCCAGGGCACCTTCCGCGCTTCGATCTTCCCAGGCCGTGACATGGCGTGGGTCGCCACCAACTCGCAGTGGACGGCCACCCCGTACGTCAAGGGCCAGGGCGGACAGCAGGTGGGTGTCACGGGCTCGACGCAGTCGCCGGTCGGTGGCTCGATCTGCCGCTCCGGATCGACCACCGGCTGGCACTGCGGGACCATCTCGCAGCACAACACCAGCGTCACGTACCCCGAGGGCACCATCAACGGCGTCACCCGCACCACGGTGTGCGCCGAGCCCGGCGACTCCGGCGGCTCGTACATCTCGGGCAGCCAGGCGCAGGGCGTCACCTCGGGCGGTTCCGGCAACTGCAGCTCCGGCGGGACGACGTTCCACCAGCCGATCAACCCGCTGCTCCAGCAGTACCAGCTGACGCTGCGCACCACGGGCGGTCAGGACCCGGACCCCGGTGACCCCAGCGGCACCTGGGCGGCGGGCACCGTCTACGCGACCGGTGACTCGGTCACGTACGACGGCGCGACCTACCGCTGCCTGCAGCCGCACCAGGCACAACCGGGCTGGGAGCCCCCGAACACACCCGCGCTGTGGGAGCGCGTGTGAGGACCCAGGGCTGAGCGGGTCGCGCCCCGGGGGGTGCGCGGCTCCTGAGGACCGGATCCAGCCCGACCGTGGCGGAGGGTCAGCCCACAATGCCCCGGCGGTAGCCCTCCGCCACGGCCGCGGCCCGGTCCTTGACGCCCAACTTGCCGTACACATGGGTGAGATGGGTCTTGATCGTGGCCTCGCTGCTGAACAGCTCCTTGGCGATGTCACGGTTGGACGTGCCCCTGGCGACGAGCGTGAGCACTTCCCGTTCGCGGGAGCTCAGCGGCTCGTTGCCGGGGGCACGTACGCGTGAGCGGCCGCCCGGCGGCGTGCGGGGTGACGCCGTGCGGGATGGCGGCGGGGCTCATGCCCGCACCCCCTCCCGTGAGGTCGACCCTGGGTTCCCCACCCCTTCCCGGCGCGCCCTAGGTCCAGCGGACGACCGCACCTGGGTCGAAACTCAGTGGGCTGTGTCAGTGGTGAAACGTAGGCTCACCCCTGATGTCCACGACACCTGCACCCGCCAAGGAACCCGGCGGCCGCTCGGCCGCGCGGACGCTCACCCGGCTGTGGCCGTATGTGCGTCCCATCCGAACCCGCCTGTTCAGCGCGGCTTTTGTCGCGGTCGTCGCGTCCTGTACGGGATTGCTGTTCCCGCTCGTCCTGAAGTGGATGGTGGACGGCCCGGTGGCCGACGGGGACACGGCGGGGGTGTGGCTCGGCGCGCTGCTCCTGCTGGCGCTCGGCATCGCGGAGGCGCTGCTCTTCGGCTTCCGGCGCTGGCTGGTGGCGCGGCCCCTCGCGGGCGTGGAGGCCTCGATGCGGGCCGACCTGTTCCGCCATCTCCAGCGCGTGCCCGTGGAGTTCCACGACCGGTGGGCGTCGGGCCAGCTGCTCTCGCGCGGCACGACCGACCTGATGCTGCTGCGCATGTTCCTGGCGTTCCCGCTGACGTTCCTGGTGGTGAACGGCGCGACGATCCTCGTCGGCATGATCATCATGCTCGCGCAGGACTGGACGCTCGGCCTCGTGCTGCTCGCCCCGGTGCTGCCGATGGTGGTGTTCCTCGCGTACTTCGAGGGGCGGTACGCGGCGGTGGCGCGGCGCGCGCAGGACCAGGTCGGCGATCTGACGACGGTCGTCGAGGAGAGCGTGCTCGGCATCCGGATCATCAAGGGCTTCGGGCGCCACCGCAGCCAGGCGCGGGCGTTCCGCGAGCTGTCGCGGACGCTGCGCGGCACGGAGCTGGCCAAGGCGCGGCTGCTCGCCGCCATCTACGGCGTGATCATGGCGCTGCCGGAGCTGGCGATCGGCGCCGCGCTCGTCCTCGGGTCGGTGCAGGTGGCGGACGGCGACCTGTCGGCGGGCACGCTTGTGGCGTTCCTGTCCACCGCGCTCGCGCTGCGCTGGCCGGTGGAGTCGATCGGGTTCCTGCTCGCGATGAGCCAGGAGGCGGCGACGGCGACCGAGCGGTACTTCGAAGTCCTGGACGCGGAGCGGGAGTCCGACGAGGGCGAAGGCGAGGGCGAGGGCGTGTCGAGCGGGGGGTCGGTGCCCGGGGCCCGGGGTGAGGCGGACGCCGACGGCTCCGGCGGCTCCGGGGGCCCTGGTGGCTCCGCGGGCCCTGGTGGCTCCGGGGGCTCCGGGGGCTCCGGGGGGATTCGTTTCGAGAGGGTCTCCTTCCGCTATCCCGACGCCCCCGACGGCTCACCGCCGACCCTGGACGGCGTCGACCTGCACATCCGCCCCGGCGAGACCATGGCGCTCGTCGGTGCGACGGGCAGCGGCAAGACCACGCTCACCGCCCTCGTACCCCGTCTGCACGACGTCAGCGGCGGCCGCATCACGCTCGACGGCCAGGACATCGCGGCGCTGCCGAGGGAGCGGGTGCGCGAGCTGGTGTCCGTGGCGTTCGAGGAGCCGACGCTGTTCTCCGCGTCGGTCGGCGAGAACGTACTCATGGGGGCCGACGCGGACGCCGGGGAGCGGGAGCTGGACCGCGCCCTCGCGGTGGCGCAGGCCGACTTCGTGCAGCGGCTGCCGCAGGGGGCCGCGACCCAGGTGGGCGAGCAGGGCCTGAGCCTGTCCGGCGGCCAGCGGCAGCGGCTCGCGCTCGCCCGCGCCGTCGCGGGGCGGCCGCGCTTCCTCATCCTCGACGACCCGCTCTCCGCGCTCGACGTGCACACGGAGGCGCTCGTCGAGGCGGCGCTGCGGCGGGTCCTGAAGGACACCACGGCCCTGGTGGTGGCGCACCGCCCGTCGACGGTGCTGCTCGCGGACCGCGTCGCCCTGCTCTCCGAGGGCCGGATCACGGCCGTCGGCACCCATCAAGAACTGCTGCGGGACAACGCGGAGTACGCCTGGCTGATGTCTGGGGGGACGGAACGGTGAGCACCGCGAACACGGCGGACACGCAGAAGACGGCAGAGACGGCAGAGACGGCAGAGACAGCGGAGACGGCGCAGACGGGGCAGACGGGGCAGACAGCCGGGTCCGATACGCCCGCCCCCGACGACTTCGACCAGGACACCCTGCCCGCGCCCCCGGGCGCGACCGGGCGCCTCCTGCGGTCCCTGCTCGCACCCCGGCGCGCACGCGTCACGCTCGCCGCCGTGCTGCTCCTGGTCCAGCAGGCCGTCATCCAGGCGGGCCCGCTGCTCGTCGCGTACGCCATCGACCGGGCCGTGCCCGCGGTGCGCCGGGACGACTACGGCCCGCTGATCGCCGTCGGCGTCGGGTACGCGCTGTGCGCGGCGGCGGCCGGCGCGTTCCAGTACGCCTTCATCGTGGCGTCGGCGCGCGTCAACCAGGACGTGCTGCTCGACCTGCGCGGGCGGATCTTCCGGCACGCGCAGGCGCTCAGCGTGGACTTCCACGAGCGGTACACGTCGGGACGGCTCATCTCGCGGTCCACGACGGACGTGGAGTCGCTGCGCGAACTCCTTGAGGAGGGGTTGCAGGAGCTGCTCACCGTCGTCGTGTCGTTCGTCTACATCGCGGCGATGCTGCTCTGGCTCGACGTCGGGCTCGGCGGCGTCGCGGTGGCGTCCTTCGTACCGCTGTATCTGCTGATCCGGCTCTACCAGCGCCGCGCGGGCAAGGTGTACCGGGCCCGCTCGACCGCCATCGCCGCCGTGATCGTGAAGTTCACGGAGACGATGAACGGCATCCGGCCGGTGCGGGCGTTCCGGCGGGAGCGGGCCAACGACGAGCAGTTCGCCGAGCTGAACCGCCGGCACGAGCGCACCAACGGGGACGCGCTGCTTGAAATGGCCCGCTATGTGGTGGGCTCCCGGCTCGTCGCGAACACCGCCGTCGCCGGGATCGTCCTGTGGGGCGCGCACCGCGTCGCCGACGGCGGCCTCGAACTGGGCGTGCTCGCCGCCGCCGTGCTGTATCTGCGGCGCCTGTACGACCCGATCGACCGGCTCGGGATGTTCCTCAACTCGTACCAGTCGGCGGCGGCGTCCCTGGAGAAGATCGCCGGGCTGCTCGCACAGACCCCGTCCGTGCCGGAGCCCGCCCCGGAGGCCGCGCGGCCGCTGCCCGCGCTGGCCTCCGAATACCCGGGCCGCGCCGTCGAGTTCGACGGCGTGCGGTTCGCGTACCGGACGGGCGGCGAGGTCCTGCCGCGCTTCGACCTGACGCTGCCCGCCGGGCAGACGGTGGCCGTCGTCGGCTCGACGGGCGCGGGCAAGTCGACGCTCGCCAAGCTGCTCGCGCGGCTGTACGACCCCAGCGCGGGCCGGGTCCTGCTCGACGGCGTCGACCTGCGCGAGCTGGAGACCGCCGAGCTCAGACGCGGCGTCGTGATGGTCACGCAGGAGGCGTTCCTGTTCTCCGGCACGGTCGCGGAGAACATCGCGATCGGCCGCCCGGACGCCACGCGCGAGGACATCGAGCGCGCCGCGAAGGCCATCGGCGCCCATGACTTCATCGCGTCCCTGCCCGACGGGTACGACACGGACGTACGCAAGCGGGGCGGGCGCATCTCGGCCGGTCAGCGCCAGCTGGTCGCGTTCGCCCGGGCCCTGCTCGCGGACCCGGCGGTGCTGATCCTGGACGAGGCCACCAGCTCCCTGGACATCCCGGGCGAGCGGGCCGTGCAGCGCGCCATGGACACGGTCCTGCGCGGCCGCACGGCGGTGGTGATCGCCCACCGGCTCTCCACGGTGGAGATCGCCGACCGGGTCCTGGTGATGGAGCACGGCCGCATCGTGGAGGACGGCACTCCGGCCGAACTCATCGCGGGCACGGGCCCGTTCGCGGACCTGCACCGGGCGTGGCGGGACAGCCTGGCGGGCTGAGGCCCCGGCGCCCGCGCCGACCTGCACCGACCTGCGACGACCTGGGATTGTCAGTGCCGGGTGCGACGATCGCACGTATGGCTGAGATGTCTGGCACGGACTTCGACTGGCGGCCGTTCCTCACGCGGTGGAGCGGGGAGTGGGCGGACGCGTGCGATCCGGACGACCTGGAGTGCGACGGCGACGAGGAGGCGCTGCGCGCCCGCTGGCTGGGCTTCGCACCCGCGACGCCCGCGCGGATAACGGCCCTTGAGGAGCGGATGGGGCGCAGGCTGCCGCCGTCGTACCGGACCTTCCTGGAGGTCAGCGACGGCTGGCGGCACGCGGGCGGGTTCGTGATGCTGCTCGCGGGCACGGAGGACGCGCGGTGGCAGCAGGACGAGCGCGGCCTCAGCGCGATGTTCCTTGAGCATCTGGACGAGGACGCGCCGCCGGAGGAGATCCGGGGGGCCACGGTCTGGTCCCGGGGGCTCGGCCTCGACGTGGAGTCCGACGCCACGTCCGTGGCCCTCGACCCGGAGGACGTGGACGAGCACGGCGAGTGGGCGGTGTACACCTGGGCGCCGTGGCGGGCCGAGCCACCCGAACGGCACGGGAGCTTCCGGGAGTTCATGCAGGCCATGTACCGGCAGTTCCACCACCTGGCGGCGGGCAGGGACGAGGGCCCCGCGTTCGTGAACGCCACCACCGAGGCGCTGGACGCGCGGGTCGAGGGGGCCCGCGTGGACGCGCTGCGCGGGGACTTCGAGCGGGCCGACGCGGCGCTCGCGGAGGCACTGGACTTCGGCAGGCCCCGCGCCGGGGCCCTGCGGGACCAGCTCAAGTGGTTCCTCGGCGACCGGTACAGCACGTACTTCGGCGGCCTCGCCGCTGACCCGGTGTACGCGCCGGACCTGCTGCCCGCGGTGCTCGCCGAGCGCATCGACCGGCACTGGGGCAACGGCGCGTACGAGTCCCATGTGCGCGGCGGCGCCGCCGAGGTGCTCGCGCTTGAGCGGGACCTCCTTGAGCGATTACGGGCGGGCACGTACGTCTGCACGGCGCCGGGACTCTTCGGCGACGCCGTGGCCACGGCCCGGGAGCAGGCGCGCTGGGGCGACACGGACGCGGCCTGGCGGACTCTGCTCGCCGCGCTGCCGCAGTGGCGGCCGCTGGGCCCCGACCACCTCGCGCCGGTCGGCCTCACCGCCGACCCGCTTCTCGGGCCGCTGCTCACGCAGACGCGCGGCCGGGCGCTGCTCGCCACGCCCAGGGGCGAGGCGGCGACCGGCGCCACGAGCGCGGCGGTCGACGAGGACCCCGGCGGCCTGGCGTGGCTCGCCGAGCGGCCTGAGAACCGGCGCGAGAGCTACCGCTTCGTCCTCGTCGAGGGCGTGGAGCCCGCCGCGCTGCCCGGTCTCATCGGCGCCGAGGAGGACGGGGCGCTGCGTGAGCCGATGAGGCTGTGGGACGCCCGCCGGGCCTGGTGGGCGGACAGAGAGGACCGGAAGTCGCGCCCGCCCGACGCGGACCCGTCGTCCCCGGCCTACTACGCGTACTTGGTGTCCACGTTCGACGACGAGCCGCTGGTCGCCGTGGGGCGTGCCGGGGACGGCTGGAGCTTCGCGTACGACGGTGAGCCGCGCGGGTTCGACGCGGAGCGGTTCACGTCCCCGGCGGTCGCCGCGTCCCGGCACGGGCGTGCCGTAGTGGTCTGGGGCTCGTCCGACCGGTTCGACCGGGGCGCCCTGTTCCACCTCTCCGTCGCGGAGCACGGCGAGGAGCGGTACGCGTACACGATCCAGGGCGAGTCGTGCGAGCACTCCGGGGAGATACCGGAGGCGCTGGACCCGCACCGCCTGTTCCCCGAGCTCCGCGGCGGCGGGCGGCATCACCGACTGCCCGGTGAGGCAGCGGCCTTGACGGCGATCGCCGACGAATTCGGCGTCACGCTCCCCCGCTTCGCCCTCGACCGCGCCCGGTTGCACACCTTCACCACCCGCTCCTGGGCCCGTCGGCCAGAGCCTGGCGAGACATTCACCGTTCTCACCTTCCACGTTGACAGACCTGGCACCCCTGACGGCTGAACTCCCCTGTGACGTCGGCCCTTTGCGCCCGCATACCGGACGCCCGAACACGCGCACCGGACGTTTTCCAGCCAAAGTACGCCAGGTGAATGACATGTACCTGTCTCGAATGGCACTCTTCCCCTCACCAGTCGCACGGCCCGCGCACCCGTCCCACGGTCACGCGCCCGCGGCTCCCGCACCACGTACTGCCCTGCTCTGCCCCGGACGGTCACCCGCCGCCCGGTCGCCCCCGGCCGCGCACGCCGCGGCCCGCAGAAGGAGTCCGTGTGAGCACATCCCCCACATCCCGCAGACGATCCGTCCGTCGGCGCGCCACCGCGATCGGCGCGTTCGTCTCCGCCGCCGCCCTGCTCGGCGTCACCGTCCAGGCCACCACGGCATCGGCCGACCCGGGCGCCTCCCCCACCAAGGCGAACGCCGGGGCGCTGCCGCAGAAGCTGACCCCGTCGCAGCGCGCGGAGCTGCTCCGCGACGCGGACGCGGGCAAGGCCGCGACGGCCGCGGAGCTCGGCCTCGGCGCCAAGGAGAAGCTGGTCGTCCGCGACGTCGTCAAGGACCGTGACGGCACCACGCACACCCGCTACGAGCGCACCTACGCCGGGCTCCCCGTCCTCGGCGGCGACCTGGTCGTCGCCACCGACAAGGCGGGCAAGGTCAAGGACGTCAACCGCGCGTCGAAGGCCCGCCTCGCGGGCGTCGACACCGGCGCCGAGGTCAAGGCCGCCACGGCCGAGAAGCAGGCCCTGGGCGCCGCGAAGGCCGAGCGCGCCACCAAGGTCAAGGCGGACCGGGCCCCGCGCAAGGTGATCTGGCTGGTCGACGGCAAGGCCACGCTCGCGTACGAGACCGTGGTCGGCGGCCTGCAGCAGGACGGCACGCCGAACGAGCTGCACGTCGTGACCGACGCCGCCACGGGCAAGAAGCTCCGCCAGTGGCAGGGCGTCCACAACGGCACCGGCAACACGCAGTACAGCGGCCAGGTCCAGCTCACCACGCAGCAGTCGGGCTCGCAGTACACGCTGACCGACACCGCGCGCGGCAACCACAAGACGACCAACCTCAACCGCGGCACGTCCGGCACCGGCACGCTGTTCTCGGGCCCGGACGACATCTGGGGCAACGGCCAGGCCTCCAACGCCGAGACCGCGGGCGCGGACGCCCACTACGGCGCGGCGCTGACCTGGGACTACTACAAGACCGTGCACGGCCGCAACGGCATCAAGAACGACGGCAGGGGCGCCACGTCCCGCGTGCACTACGGCAACAACTACGTCAACGCGTTCTGGCAGGACTCCTGCTTCTGCATGACGTACGGCGACGGTACGAACAACGCCAAGCCGCTCACGTCCATCGACGTCGCCGCCCACGAGATGACCCACGGCGTGACGTCCGCGACCGGCAACATGCAGTACAGCCGCGAGCCGGGCGGTCTGAACGAGGCGACCAGCGACATCTTCGCCGCCGCCGTCGAGTTCAACGCCAAGAACCCGAGCGACGTCGGCGACTACCTCGTCGGCGAGAAGATCGACATCCGGGGCAACGGCACGCCGCTGCGCTACATGGACAAGCCCTCCAAGGACGGCAGGTCCCTGGACAACTGGAGCAGCAGCGCCGGCAGCGTCGACGTCCACTACTCCTCCGGCATCGCCAACCACTTCTTCTACCTGCTGAGCGAGGGCAGCGGCGCCAAGGTCATCAACGGCGTCTCCTACAACTCGCCGACGTACGACAACAAGCCCGTGACCGGAATCGGTATCGACAAGGCCGCGAAGATCTGGTTCAGGGCGCTCACCACGAAGTTCAACACGACCACCAACTACGCCGCGGCGCGTACCGGAACGCTTGCTGCCGCAGGTGAGCTGTACGGCACGTCGAGCGCCGAGTACACGGCGGTCGCGAACGCCTGGGCCGCTGTCAACGTCGGTTCTCGGCCATAACCGACGTGCGGACCGGTTGATTCCGGCCCCGACGGCCACCGAACGGGCGCCGCTCCGGAGAGCCCGGCACCGCCAACCCCCCGGAGTGGCGCCGCAGTTCACGCTCTGTTCGCATTACGGACCTTGACCTTCGGCCAACGAACGCAATTTGGCCAACATTCAATCAAGGTCCTGACATGTACCTGGCCCAAATGGCACGCTTCCCCCGCACGGCACAGCACGGCACACGAGTACCCGCACAGCACTTTCTTGCCCGGGTGGTCCCCCATGCCACCCGGGCTTCCCCCACCCAAGGAGCTTGCGTGACCCCCCACCTGCCGAGGAAGCGTTCCACCCTGGCCATAGCCACCGCGGTCGCCGCGGGAGCGCTGCTCACCGCCGGACTCACCACCGGCGCCTCAGCACAGACCGACACCGACAAGGCCGCGGCCTCCGCGCCCGCCGCGTCGCCCGCCCAGATCTCCGCGTCCGCCCGCACCGGACTCCTGAAGAGCGCCGAGGCCAAGGCCGCCGCCACCGCCGACGAGATCGGCCTCGGCGCCAAGGAGAAGCTGGTCGTCCGCGACGTCGTCAAGGACCGCGACGGCACCGTCCACACCCGCTACGAGCGCACCTACGAGGGCCTGCCGGTCCTCGGTGGCGACCTGGTCGTCCACACCGCGAAGAACGGCTCCGTGAAGGGCGTCAGCAAGGCCACCAAGGCGTCCATCAAGGTGGCCTCCACCACCGCGAGACTCGCCCCCAAGTCGGTCGCGAAGTCCGCCGAGTCCACGGCGGCGAAGACCGGCGAGACCAAGAAGGCCGACGCCAACGCCCCCCGCAAGGTCATCTGGGCGGCCAAGGGCAAGCCGACCCTGGCGTTCGAGACGGTCGTCACCGGCGTGCAGAAGGACGGCACGCCGAGCGAGCTGCACGTCATCACCGACGCGGCCACCGGCGCGAAGCTCTTCCAGTACCAGGCCGTCGAGAACGGCACCGGCAACAGCCAGTACAGCGGCAAGGTCACGGTCGGCTCCGTGAAGAGCGGCAGCACCTACCAGCTGACCGACAAGGGGC
Source organism: Streptomyces sp. NPDC059003 (assembly GCF_042740445.1). Taxonomy (NCBI): domain Bacteria; kingdom Bacillati; phylum Actinomycetota; class Actinomycetes; order Kitasatosporales; family Streptomycetaceae; genus Streptomyces; species Streptomyces sp. NPDC059003. Next base: position 11,045 of record NZ_JBHYJH010000029.1, read on the forward strand.
GCGGCAACCACAAGACGTACGACCTGAACCACGGCTCCAGCGGCGGCAAGCTGTACACCGACGCCGACGACGTCTGGGGCACGGGCAAGCCGTCCAACACCCAGACCGCCGCCGTCGACGCCGCCTACGGCGCCGGGCTCACCTGGGACTACTACAAGAACGTGCACGGCCGCAGCGGCATCAAGGGCGACGGCAAGGGCGCCACGTCCCGCGTGCACTACGGCAACGCCTACGTCAACGCGTTCTGGCAGGACTCCTGCTTCTGCATGACGTACGGCGACGGCGAGGGCAACGCCAAGCCGCTCACGTCCATCGACGTGGCCGCGCACGAGATGACCCACGGCGTCACCTCCGCCACCGGCAACATGGAGTACAGCGGCGAGTCCGGCGGCCTGAACGAGGCCACCAGCGACATCTTCGCCGCGGCGGTGGAGTTCAACGCCAAGAACGCCACCGACAAGGGCGACTACCTCGTCGGCGAGAAGATCGACATCAACGGCGACGGCACGCCGCTGCGCTACATGGACAAGCCCTCCAAGGACGGCTCGTCCCTGGACTACTGGAGCAGCAACGCCGGCAACGTCGACGTGCACTACTCCTCCGGCATCGCCAACCACTTCTTCTACCTGCTGTCCGAGGGCAGCGGACAGAAGACGATCGACGGCGTGACGTACAACAGCCCGACCAAGGACGGCTCCAAGGTCACCGGCATCGGGCGCGACAAGGCCGCGAAGATCTGGTTCAAGGCCCTGACGACGTACTTCACGACGACGACGGACTACGCGCAGGCGCGCAAGGACACCGTCAAGGCCGCGGGCGATCTGTACGGGGCCGACTCTGCGGAGCAGAAGGCTGTGGCCGCCGCGTGGACCGGCGTGAACGTCAAGTAACGGGGCTTTGCCCTCTTGAACCGGGCGGCATCCGGGGGAACCACACCCCGGGTGCCGCCCGTACCACGTAGTGCTCTATCTGCGGGCTGTTTGTGGCTGGGCGCGCCCACGCGGCGGAGCCGCAAATAGACACAGCCCCGCGCCCCTTCGGGGCGCCTCCTCGCCCCCTACCTCATCAGGACCCCTGCCTCCTCCCCCGTCGCCTCCGGCGGTACTGCTACTAGGCCCAGGTCCGCGGAGCCCGCCAGGAGGCGGTGGGTCGGGAGGACTCGGACCGTGTAGCCGAACGGGCCCGGGCGGTCCAGGGTCAGGGGGCCCTCGTAGAGGAGTCTGCCCTCGGCGTCGGGGGCGGAGGCGGGCTTCAGTGGGACCGGGGTCGCGTCCGTGAGGTGGTCGTCGGCGTCCACGCGGCCCGCGACGGCCTGGACCTCCACGTCGTCCGGGGTCAGCTCGCCGAGCTGGACGCGGACCCGCAGGGCGAGCGTGGCACCCAGTTCAGCAGTGGCGGACGCCGCGGTGGTCTCGACGTGGTCGACGGCGACGCCCGGCCAGGCGGCGCGGACGCGGGACTTCCAGGCGGCGAGCGCGGTCGCGGAGTCCCCCTCGAGCAGCCGGTGGGCGCGCGCGGCCGGAACGTACAGGCGCTCCACGTACTCGCGCACCATGCGCCCCGCGAGGACCTTCGGGCCGAGCCGGGTCAGGGTCCTGCGGACCATCTCGATCCAGCGGTCGGGCAGGCCGCCGGGGCCGTGCTCGTAGAAGCGCGGGGCGACGCGCCGCTCCAGGAGGTCGTACAGGGCGGCGGCCTCCAGGTCGTCGCGGCGGTGGTCGTCGGTCGCGGCGCCGTCGGCGGTGGGGATGGCCCAGCCGAAGTCCGGCTCGAACCACTCGTCCCACCAGCCGTCGAGGACCGACAGGTTGAGGCAGCCGTTCAGGGCGGCCTTCATGCCGGAGGTGCCGCACGCCTCCAGGGGCCGCAGCGGATTGTTGAGCCACACGTCGCAGCCCGCGTACAGCTTCTGCGCCATCGCCATGCCGTAGTCCGGCAGGAAGACGATCCGGTGGCGCACCCTCGGGTCGTCGGTGAAGCGCACCAGGTCCTGGATGAGCCGCTTGCCGCCGTCGTCGGCCGGGTGCGCCTTGCCCGCGACGACGATCTGCACGGGCCGTTCGGGGTGCGTGAGCAGCTCCATGAGCCGGTCCTGGTCGCGCAGCATCAGCGTGAGCCGCTTGTACGAGGGGACGCGGCGGGCGAAGCCGATGGTGAGGACGTCCGGGTCGAGGACCTCGTCGATCCAGCCGAGCTCGGCGGTGGCGGCGCCGCGCTGCCGCCACGACACGTGCAGGCGGCGGCGCACCTCGTCGACGAGCTGGCCGCGCAGCTCGCGCCGGAGCTGCCAGATGTCGGCGTCCTGGATGTCGGCGACGGCGTCCCAGCGCTCGGAGCCGCCGACGGACAGGGCGTGGTCGGTGCGCCGCTCGCCGATCTGGCGCGCCCCGAGCCGGAACACCTCCGGGGCCACCCACGTCGGCGCGTGCACCCCGTTGGTGACCGAGGTGAGGGGCACCTCGTCGGGGTCGAAGCCCGGCCACAGGCCCTGGAACATCTCGCGGCTGACCTTGCCGTGCAGGGTGGACACGCCGTTGGCGCAGCGGGCCAGGCGCAGGCCCATCACGGCCATGTTGAACAGGTTCGGCTCGCCGCCGGGGTAGGTCTCCATGCCGAGCCGCAGGATCAACTCGACGTCGATGCCGGGCAGTTCGGCGTCGGGCCCGAAGTGGTGGGCGACCAGCTCGCGGTCGAAGCGGTCGATGCCCGCGGGCACGGGCGTGTGGGTGGTGAAGACGGTGCCGCCGCGCACGGACTCCAGGGCGGAGTCGAAGTCGAGGCCCGCGCGGACGCGTTCATGGATGCGTTCGAGGCCGAGGAAGCCCGCGTGTCCCTCGTTGGTGTGGAAGACCTCGGGCTCCGGGTGGCCGGTGCGGCGGCAGTACATCCGTACGGCCCGTATGCCGCCGATGCCGAGCAGCATCTCCTGGAGCAGCCGGTGCTCGCTGCCGCCGCCGTAGAGCCGGTCGGTGACGTCGCGCTCGCCGCGGCCGTTCTCCTCGACGTCCGAGTCGAGCATGAGCAGCGGGACCCGGCCGACCTGCGCCTGCCAGACGTGCGCGCGCAGGTCCCGGCCGCCGGGCAGGGCGAGCCGCACCTGCGCGGGGGTGCCGTCGTCCTCGGTGAGCTGGGTCAGGGGCAACTCGTGCGGGTCGAGCACGGGGTAGTGCTCCTGCTGCCAGCCGTCACGGGTGAGGGACTGCCGGAAGTAGCCGTGCCGGTAGAGCAGTCCGACGCCGATGAGCGGTACGCCGAGGTCGCTGGCCGCCTTCAGATGGTCCCCGGCGAGGATGCCGAGGCCGCCGGAGTACTGCGGGAGCGCGGCCGTGATGCCGAACTCGGGCGAGAAGTAGGCGAGGGCGCGCGGGAGTTCGCCGCCCGCGTCCTCGCCCTGCCGCTCCTGGTACCAGCGCGCCCCGGTGACGTAGGCGCGCAGGTCGTCGGCGGCCCGGCCGAGGCGGCGCAGGAAGCCCTCGTCGGCGGCGAGCTCGGCGAGCCGCGCGGGCGGCACCGAGCCGAGCAGCCGCACGGGGTCGCCGCCCGAGGCCTCCCACCGGTCCCGGTCGACGTCACGGAACAGGTCGCGGGTACCGGCGTGCCAGGACCAGCGCAGGTTGCGGGCGAGTTCGGCGAGCGGCGCGAGGGGGGCGGGGAGGACGGGACGTACGGTGAATCGACGGATGGCTTTCACGGAGGCACCTCTGTCGGAAGACGCACGTGTCGCCACGACGGTAGCGGCGCGGGGGCCGCCCAACCACGGCGCGCGGGAAGCGCACGAGCCGGTACCGTCCCTGACGTGAACCTGCCGCACCCTGCGCGCGGGGGCGCGCCCAGGTGACCTAGGGTGGCCGAAGTTCAGGGTGCCACACACAAGTTCACAGTGGGACAAAGGGGGACGGGGCGGATGATCGGCCAGTTGCGGGATTCGTCACCACGCCGGCTCGGTCCGTACGAGACGCTGGCGCGGCTCGGCGCGGGCGGCATGGGCGAGGTGTTCCTCGCCGGACCGCACGGGACGGCCGGGGCGTACGACCCCGGGGACCTGGTCGCCGTCAAGGCCATCCGCGGGGACGTCGCGGGCGAGCCCGCGTTCCGCACCCGCTTCCGGCGCGAGATCGCCGTGGCGACGGCCGTCACGAGCCCCCATGTGGCGCGCCTGGTCGCGGGCGACGCGGACGCCGAACAGCCGTGGCTCGCCACGGAGTACGTCGCCGGGCCCACCCTCGCCGAGGCGGTGCGGGCGGGCGGCCCGCTGCCCGCCGACGCGGTCGCCGCGCTCGGGACGGCGCTGGCCCGCGCGCTCGCCGCCGTGCACGCGGCGGGCGCCCTGCACCGCGACCTGAAGCCCGCGAACGTCCTGCTGGGCGCGGACGGGCCGAAGCTCATCGACTTCGGCGTCGCCCGCAGCCAGGGCGCCACGACGGTGACGTCCACCGGCCTGCTCGTCGGCACGCCCGGCTTCATGTCCCCCGAGCACATCGCGGGCGGCCGCCATGTCGTCGCCGCGTCCGACGTGTTCTGTCTCGCGTCGGTCCTCGCCTACGCCGCGTCGGGCCGCGACCCGTTCGGTGACGGCCCGGTGGCGGCGGTCCTGTACCGGGTCACGCGCGCCGAGGCCGACCTCGACGCCGTGCCCGAGGAGCTGCGCGAGGTCCTGGCGGACTGCCTGGCGCAGGACCCGGCCGCGCGCCCCGCCCCGGAGACCCTCGCGGACCGGCTCGCCGCCCCGGCCGCCGACGCGGGCTTCCCCTGGCCGGACGCGGTGGCGGAGCTGATCCGCGACGTCGAGCGGGATGTGGCGCAGGTGTGCGCGGCGGGAGGCCCCCTGCTGCCGCAGACAAATCAGCCCGTCCGGCGTTTGAGGACGAGCCGCGAAGCGGCAATGGAGGGGGAAAGGGGCGAAGCCCCATCCGAAGCGAGGGCCGAGGCACCCCACGAGGCGCCGGACGCCGGGGGTGCGGCTCCCCCACTCGACGTGCACGCACTCCCCACGCTCGGGGCAACCTCCGCCCCCACGCCCGCCCCGGCCCCGCCCCGCGCCCGCCGCGCCCACCGCGCCCACCGCGGCCGCATACTGGCCGCCCTCGTGGCGGTCGCCGTCGTCGGCGGTGTCGTCGGCGGACTGCTCGCCCTGCGCGGAGGTGACGGCGGGGGTGACGACGGCGGGGGCGCGAGCGGCGGCGGGGCCCGGCGCCCCGGCTCCAGCGGGAAGGGGCCCGAGAGCCCGTTGTCCAAGGCCGAGTTGACGGCCCTCGCCGGAGTGGACGAGCGCGGCGGCGCCGACCGCAGCGGCGCCGTACCGCAGGTGGCGGCGCAGCGCCCGGACGGCTGGAAGCCGTGGCGCGGCCGGTTCGGGCACACGCCCATGGACTGCGCGGCCGACACCGAGGCGATCGTGTGCCTGCTCACCAACGGCACGTACGAGGCGCTGAGCGCCGCCGACGGGCACCGCCTGTGGAGGGCGGACGGGCGCGGCGCCGACGACGGAGAGGTGGGCGACGAGGCGTACATCAGCCCGTCCGGCGGGTTCTTCATGCCCGGCGACCAGCTCAAGCCGCAGCTGCGCGGCGGCACGGCCGTCATCGCGCACAAGGGCCGCCTCCAGGCACGCGACTCCCGTACGGGCAAGGTGAAGTGGGAGGCAGAGCCCGAGCGCGGCGCGTTCACCGGCGTGCCGCTCCTGCACGACGACATGGTGATCGCCACCGACCAGCACCCGCTGTACGACGACGGGCAGCCCGGCGTGTCCGTGCGGGCGTTCTCGCTCAAGGGCGGCAAGCCGCGCTGGAGCACCCCGATCGTGTCCGAGGAGCTGTCGAAGGCCGAGGACGGCGCGTACACCGCGCAGCTCGTACGGAACGGCCTCGTGTACGCGACGACGCGCGGCGCCGCCGTCGCCCTCGACGTCAGGACCGGCGCGGAGCGGGCCCGCAACGACCAGCTGCCGGGCAACGGCTGCCGCACCCTCATGACGCGGGGCGGCGCCACTCCCGGCACGTCCGCGGAGCGGGCCGTCGCGCCGGTCCTGTGCGTCGCGTCCGTCGACGCCGCGTCGGACCTAGACTCGCCGACCAGCGAGCCGCAGCTGCGCGTCTCGCGCCTGGACCCGCGCACCCTCAAGGAGACCGGCGGCTTCGGCATCGAGGCCACGCAGGAGCAGTCGTCGGGCATGCAGGTCAGCGCGGTCGGCCCGAAGGCCGCCGTCGTGCAGTCCCGCGACACGCGCGCGGTCCTGGTGGCCGACCCGGCGAACGGCAAGGTGATCCGCAAGGCGAAGCAGGGCTCCGCTTCCGGGCGTGCGCACCAGGGCGGCAGCGTCGAGCGCCTCGTCTCGACGGGACCGCTCCTCGTGGACGGCGACCGGGCGCTGTACGCGGACAACTCCCGTCTCGTGTCGCTGCCCCTGACGGCGGGCGGCACCGAGCGGGCGACGCGGGTGCCGGGCGCGCCGGGCGACCGCACCGAGCCCGCGCCGGACTCGCAGGACCTCGGGATGGTGGTCGCCGACGTGCTGCAGCCGCCGGTGCTCCTGGCGCTCGGCGGGGTCGCGCACATCGTGTACGACCAGGGGACGGTGGTGTCGGTGCCGGTCCCGTCGGGCTCCTGACGCCACCCCCCTGTCACGCCTGCCTGTTGCCCGTCGCCCGTCGCCTTCCCTCGCCGACCCGTGCCCGCCCGACCTGGAGGACCGTTGCCGCTTCTCGACCCCCTGCCCGGACCGCCCCGGCACGTCGGCCCCTACCGCCTGCTCTCCAGGATCGGCGCGGGCGGCATGGGTGAGGTGTTCCTCGCCCGCGAGCCGCGTCCGGGCGCGCCGCTGGTCGCCGTGAAGACCGTCCGCGAGGGGCTCGACCTCGACGACGGCTTCCGGGTGCGCTTCCGGCGCGAGATCGCGGCCGCGCGCGCCGTGACGGGCGCGGGCACGGCGGCCCTCGTCGGCGGGGACGCGGACGCCGAAGTGCCGTGGCTCGCCACGGAGTTCGTGCCGGGCCCCTCGCTCGCCGAGACCGTCGCGCGGTGCGGTCCACTGCCCGTCGACGCGGTCCGGGCGCTCGGCGCGGGGCTCGCGCGGGCCCTCGGCGCGGTGCACGCGGCCGAGGTCCTGCACCGCGACCTGAAGCCCGCCAACGTCCTGCTCACCGCGGACGGGCCGAAGCTCATCGACTTCGGCATCGCGCAGGCCTTCGACGCGACGGCCCTGACGAGCACCGGCGTCATCGTCGGCACGCCCGGCTTCCTCGCTCCCGAGCAGGTGGAGGGCAGCCACGCGGTGGTGCCGAGGTCGGACGTGTTCTCGCTCGGTGCGGTGCTGTGCTTCGCGGCGACGGGCCGCGGCCCCTTCGACGACGAGGAGGTCGCCTCGGTCATCTTCCGCATCGTCCAGGGCGACGCCGACCTGTCGCGCGTACCGGCGGAGCTCCGGGAGCCGATCGCCGAGTGCCTGCGGGTCGCGCCGGGCGAGCGCCCCACGCCGGACGCCCTCGCCCGGCGCCTCGCGGAGGGCGACGCCCCCGTGCCCTGGCCCGCCCCGGTCCTCTCCCTCTTCGCCGAGCACCGCGAAGCCGTGGACCGGCGCCGACAGGACCTGGAGCGGGCCTCGTTCGCGGCCGCGGAGACCTCGACGGAGGGGGCGCCGCGGCTCGTGGTGCCGCCGTCGCCGACCGCCCACGACCTGCCGCGCCCGGTGGCGCCGGGCACGCCCCCCGCGGCGCTCACCTCTCCCGTGGCGTCCGGTGCCGGGCGGCGCCGCGCCTGGCCGTGGATCACCGCCGCGGCGGCCGCGGGCGTGGCCGTGGCCCTCGCCGCGGTGTATCTGCCGGGGCTGCGGGGCGACGACGGCCCTGACCTGGCCGACGGCGGGGTCGGGTCGTCGGCGGGGTCGTCAGGGGGATCCTCCGGGGGCGGGGGCGCGGGAGACTCAGGGGGCGCGGGCGGCGCGGGCGGCACCTCCCCGAAGCGCCCCGCCACGCCCGCCGTCACCAGCTGGTACGGCAACGCCTCCCACAACGGCGAGTTCGGCGCGTCCGCCACCGACGCGGGCGGCAGGCCCGCCGGCTGGAAGCCGTGGACGAAGCCCAAGCCCCGCGGCCTCGACGACCTGGGCCGCGGCTGCGTCCTGGTGAAGCGGGCCCTGGTCTGCCGGGACGGCACCGGCGCGGCCACCGCCCTGGACGCGTCGACCGGCGCGCACAAGTGGACGTCCGAGGGCCTCGACGGGGACCTGCAGAACATCCGCCAGGAGACCCCGCCGGACTCCGACGGCCAGCGCGTCTTCGTGCCGTCGGCGCTCGGCACCACCGCCGTCGACGCCGCGTCGGGCCGCGTCCTGTGGCGCCACCGCCTGCCCGCGAACAGGGGCCTCGTCAACCTGACGTACGCGAAGGGCGTGGTCTACACCGTCGAGCTGAACCTGGACATCGACCCGCAGGACGACAGCGACCCGGCCGTCCTGAGCGCCCACCGCGCGAGCGACGGCCACCGCCTGTGGCGCAAGCGCATGCGCAAGCCGCAGCCGCTGGTCCCGCTCCTCGTGCGGAACGACACGGTGTACGTGCCGTTCGAGGGCGGCGGCGTGACCGCGCTCGCGGCCGATGACGGCTCCCCCAGGGCCAAGTCCGCCGGGACGGACTGCGACACCCTCATCGGCTACCGCTCGTCCGTCGTGTGCTGGAGCAGCACCGAGGCGGGCGTGCGCGAGCTCGACCCGGCGTCCCTGCGGACGAAGCGGACCCTGGCGGGCGGCAGGACCCCGCTGCTGCCGCCGGTCGTCGGCGACGCGGGCGTCCTGGTCGTCACCACCGCCAACCCGGACAGGACCCTCTCCTCGATGCAGCGCCTGATCGGCTACGACTGGGCCACCGGCAAGGAGCTGTGGGACCGGCCCGCGGCCCAGGAGGTCAGGGCGGTCGCCCTGTCGGGCCGACGCGTGCTGTCCGTGGGCGCGTACGACATCAAGGGCATGGCCCTGACCGGCGACGCCGACAGCGTCCGCACCAAGGACCTCCCGACGGACGGGAACCCCGACGGCACCGACGCCTTCCCCGAGCTGAGCCCGCCGCTGTACGCGGGCGGCGCGATGTACGTCCAGACGGCCGACGGCGGGATCATCTCCGGCTACACGCCCTGAGCGCCGCTAGCGGGCGGCGGCGGGCGGGAACGGCACGTCGGCGAGGACCGGAACCAGCCAGGTCTCCTCGTAGTCCAGGTGGTCGGCGAGCTGCCGCGCCAGCGCGTCGAACTCGGCGCGGAACGCCGCCGGATCGGCCGTGGCGAGGTCGTCGAGCAGCGCGACGAGGCGCTCCTTGAGGCGGGCGAGTTCGCGGTGCTCGGCGCCGACCCGGGCGATGGCGTCCTTCAGGTGCGGGTGGTGTACGGCGACGGCGGGGAAGACGTGGTCGTCCTCGCCGACGTGGTGGAACGTGAGCGCGTCGCAGAACTCCAGGCAGCGCTGCCTGATCTGCAGGCCGAGCCCCGGCGCGGGCGGCTCGCCCGGACCCCGGTGGGCGGCGCGCGCGTCGAAGTGGGCGTCGGCCTCGGCACGGAGGTGACCGATCTGCTCGCGGAGCCAGTCGTGGACCTCGAGGATCTTGTCGGCGAGGGTGCGGATCACACGGGGCGCCTGCGGCTCGTGCGTGTTCGTGGGCATGCGGAAGAGAACTCCAGACAGGTACGGACGGCGGCACGCGCACCGGCACAGGGGCAGCGCGGACTCCGCCGGGAGAAAGAGAAAGAAAAAGAACGAGGGCGCGCGTCGCGGCTACGTCAGAACGACGGGGCGACGCACGGGTCGGTGTGAACGCAAGGTCATGTCCCTTGGTGAAGGTGCTCGCCCGGTCGGAGGCCTGCCCACTGCTCTTCAGCCCAAGCCACGCGGCACGCCGCCCATTAGAAGCACCGGCCCCGCGCCCTGTCAATGCGGGGCCTGCCGCCCCTAGGCGCGGCAGGCCTCGGCGATCGCCGCCGTGTCCCAGTAGAACGGGTGGACCTCGGCGATCCGGCCGTCCTCCACTCGGATCGTCTGGAGGATGGGGAACGCGAGGTCCCGCCCGGTGGCCCGCGCGCGGGCCCTGATCTCGCTGCGCACCACGGCCGTGCCGCTCACCCCGTGCCCGCCGTCGGCCACGAACTCCTGCGCCCCGATGGCGAACTCGGCCCACGTGTCGCTCATCGCGAGGAAGAACCGCTCAAGGCCCTCGTGCCCGCGCCAGATGCCGCCGTAGGGCAGCGCGTCCGCCTGGTGCAGGACGACGTCCGGCGCGAAGAAGGGCGCGAGGAGCGCGAAGGAGGCGCGGCCGGGTCCGCCCGCGGCCAGGTAGCGGGACTCGGCGGCGTACATCTCCGTAAGAACGGTCAGAACGGTCGGGGCGGTCGGGGGCTTCGCAACGGCGGTCATGCGGCAAGGCTGACGCGCGGGCGCGCGGCGCGCTGGCGGTCTTCGGACGACGACGTCGGCCGCCCTCGCCGGGGTGGGCGCAGGGCGGGCCCGGGGTGGGTCGGCACCCGCCCGCCCCCTCCGGTGTCCGGACGCCGGTGAGGAGCGGGGCGGGTTGCCGCCCGGGGCCCTGGCTAGATCATCAAGGAGGGGGGAAATCCAAGTCAATCCTCGGATTTACTAGCATGCTCCCAAGTCTCAGCTTGGGTTGAGCCTCAATCAGCCATTCGTTGGAGCGATATGACTGATTCCGCCACTCAAACCGCCTTGTGGCTCTTCACCCATGCACGAGATTCTGCCAGGCACGCGATGCGGCCGCGCGGCGCGTACAGGGCGCCGTATCTGCCGTGTCCCAGGGGAGGGAACACAGTCATGGGTGCACCACGAGCACGGAACAGACACTGGGTGGGGGCCGTCACGGCCGTCGCCGCGGCGGGCCTGCTGGCCACCGTGACACCGTCGGCACTGGCCGCTTCGGGCTCCGGGGAGGGCGCGAGCCGCAGCGGCGTCTACATCGTGACGCTGGAGCAGGGCACGGCGTCCACGTCCGCCGCGGGCAAGACCGTCGCCACCAGGTACGGCACGCGAATACAGCACACGTACAGCGCGGTGCTCAACGGCTACGCCGTGCGGGCCACCGCGGAGCAGGCGCGCAAGCTCGCCGCCGACCCGGCGGTCGCCAAGGTCGTCGCGGACGAGCGGGTCCGCGGGGACCTGGGCACGCGCTCGGCGCCGTCGCTGGGGGCGGCCCAGACCAACCCGCCGTGGGGCCTGGACCGGATCGACCAGAAGAGCCTGCCGCTCAACAAGAAGTACTCGCCGCCGGCGTCCGGCGGCGCGGGCGCCACGGTGTACGTCCTGGACACCGGCGTCCGCACCTCGCACAAGGACTTCGGCGGCCGGGCCAAGTCCGGCTGGGACTTCGTCCAGAACGACGCAAAGGCCCAGGACGGCAACGGCCACGGCACGCACGTGGCCGGCACCGTCGCGGGCGCGAAGTACGGCGTCGCCAAGAAGGCCAAGATCGTGGCCGTGCGCGTGCTCGACGACGAGGGCTCGGGCACGCTGGCCCAGGTCATCGCGGGCATCGACTGGGTGACCCGGCACGCCCGCAAGCCCGCCGTCGCCAACATGAGCCTCGCGGGTCCCGCCAACGCCCAGCTGGACGCGGCCGTGCGCAAGTCGATCGCGAAGGGCATCACGTACTCGATCGCCGCCGGGAACGCGGGCGAGCCCGCGACCAACTGGTCGCCCGGCCGCGTCAAGGAGGCCATCACGGTCGGCGCGTCCGACCGCCGCGACAAGCGCCCGTCGTTCTCCAACTACGGCGGCCGCCTCGACCTGTTCGCGCCGGGCGTCGCGATCAGGTCGGCGTCCCACCTCAGCGACACCGGCTCGGTGGTCTTCGACGGTACGTCGATGGCGGCGCCGCACGTCGCGGGTGCGGCCGCGCTCTACCTCGGCACCCACCCCACGGCCAAGCCCGACAAGGTGAGCAAGGCGCTCACCGACAAGGCCGTGAAGAACAAGCTGTCCGGAATCGGATCGGGCTCGCCGAACCGACTGCTCCAAGTGAAGTAGTCACCGCCTACGACCCCCGGCAGGAGTCTCCACTCCCCTGCCGGGGGTTCGTGTCGTCCGGCTGCCGGACCCGCTACCCAAGCCGTCCCTTGGCCTTGCCCGCACGGACCCAGGCTTTCGCTTGAGTAGCACGTGTAGGCACCTGACATGCCTGGCCAAGCGCCGGTAAAGCCGAGGTTTCCCGGCTCGTACGCGCTTGTGGTGGTTCACCCCGTCACGTCAATCTCCGAGGGACGCGTGCCGTCACGCGACCCGGCACGTGGTCGCTCCCAGGGGAGGGAAGGTCGCGTCCAATGGGGAGGGAACCAGCACATGCACATGCCATACACACGTCACCCGCGGCGGGCGGCCGCGGCCGGCATAGCCGTCGTCCTGACGGCCGGTCTCGCCGCCGTCGCCCCGTCGTCGCAGGCTGCGTCCGGCTCTGACTCGGCCGACCGCGGCTACATCGTGACGCTCAGGTCGGACACGCGCGCCGCGTCCGGCGAGGGGCAGGACATCGCCGAGAAGTACGGCGTGAAGATCAGCCGCACCTACCGCTCCGCGCTCAACGGCTTCGCCGTGAAGGCCAGCGCGGACGAGGCGCGCCGGCTCGCCGCCGACCCGTCCGTCACCGCGGTGAGCAAGGACATCACGGTCCACGCGGACGGCCTCCAGCCGAACCCGCCGTCGTGGGGCCTCGACCGCATCGACCAGAAGCGCCTGCCGCTCAACCGGTCCTACAGCTATCCGGAACCGGCGGGCGCGGGCGTCACCGTGTACGTCATCGACACCGGCGTGCGCACCACCCACCGCGACTTCGGCGGGCGGGCCAGCTCCGGCTTCGACTTCGTGGACAACGACCCCATCGCCGACGACGGCAACGGGCACGGCACCCACGTGGCCGGAACCATCGCGGGCGCGCGGTACGGCGTCGCCAAGAAGGCCAACGTCGTCGCCGTGCGCGTGCTCAACAACCAGGGCAGCGGCACGCTGTCCGGGGTCATCGCGGGCATCGACTTCGTGACCCGCAACGCGCGCAAGCCCGCCGTGGCCAACATGAGCCTCGGCGGCGGCGCCAACGCCCAGCTCGACCAGGCGGTGCGCAACTCCATCGCGTCCGGCGTGACGTACTCCGTCGCCGCCGGGAACGAGAACAAGCCCGCGAGCGGGACCTCACCCGCGCGCGTGGCGGAGGCACTCACGGTCGCGGCCTCCAACCGCGGCGACGCGCGCGCCCCGTTCTCCAACTACGGCCTGAGCGTGGACCTGTTCGCGCCCGGCGTGGACATCGTGTCGGCGGGCATCGCGAACGACAACGCGTCCAGGACGCTGTCCGGTACGTCGATGGCGGCGCCGCACGTCGCCGGGGCGGCCGCGCTCTACCTGGACCAGCGCCGGACGGCGCCGCCGGCCGAGGTGATGCGGATGCTGGTGAACCGGACCGCGAAGAACCGGCTCGTCAACATCGGCCCTGGCTCGCCCAACCGGCTGCTCCAGGTCGTCAGCCCGTAGCCGCGGACCCGTAGCCGCGGACCCGTAGTCACCAGTCCGTAGTCACCAGTCCGTAGTCACCGTTCCACCGGCCCCCCGGCAGGAAGCGCCAGCCTCCTGCCGGGGGTTCGCCGTGCCGACCTGGCGGGACGGGCCGTGCCGCACGGTTTTCGTGTGACCGGTCTTGTGCATGCCGTTACGCGCTAGTAGTTAACAAAGCGCCGGATTGCCCACCCGAGAAGCGTGGGAAGGCTCCACCGGTACGCGCGTGCAGGCGCTCGGTACGACCGTGCACGCGCACCCCGCGGAACCCCTCCACAGCCCGAATCCGCCTACGCGTACGCGGAACAGGAGCGGTCATGCCCGAGACCAGCCAGCCCGCGAGGGAGCCGGGACCGCGCCCCCTCACGGGGCGCATACCCGTCCTCGACGTCCAGCCCGTCGTCCTCGGCGCCCGAAGGCCCGCGAAGGCCGTGGTCGGCGAGGTGTTCCAGGTCAGCGCCACCGTCTTCCGCGAAGGGCACGACGCGGTCGCCGCGAACGTCGTCCTGCGCGACCCGGAGGGACGGGCGGGGCCCTGGACCCCGATGCGGGAGCTGGCGCCGGGCACGGACCGGTGGGGCGCCGAGGTCGCGCCGACCACGGCCGGGGACTGGACGTTCGCCGTGGAGGCGTGGGACGACCCGCTCACGACCTGGCGGCACCACGCGCGGATCAAGATACCGGCGGGCATGGACACGGACCTGGTCCTGGAGGAGGGCGCCCGCCTCCACGAGCGCGCCGCCGACGGAGCACCGGAAGCGGAGGGAGCGCGCGCCACCCTGCTCGGCGCCGCGGCCGCGCTCCGCGACACCACCCGCACCCCCGCCGCCCGCCTGGCCGGCGCGCTCACGCCGGAGGTCGACGCGGCCCTGGCCCGCCACCCGCTGCGCGACCTGCTCACGTCCAGCGCGGAGTACCCGCTGAGAGTGGACCGCAGGCGCGCGCTCTTCGGGTCCTGGTACGAGTTCTTCCCGCGGTCGGAGGGCGCGGTGGTCCGCGCGGGCGAGCCGCCGAGGTCCGGCACGTTCCGCACGGCCGCGAAACGGCTGCCCGCGATCGCCGACATGGGCTTCGACGTCGTCTACCTGCCGCCGATCCACCCCATCGGCACCACCTTCCGCAAGGGCCCCAACAACTCCCTGTCGGCCGGCCCCCACGACGTCGGCGTGCCCTGGGGCATCGGCTCCCCGGCCGGCGGCCACGACGCCGTGCACCCGGACCTGGGCACGCTCGACGACTTCGACGACTTCGTGCGCGAGGCGGCAGGCCTCGGCCTCGAAGTGGCCCTGGACTTCGCGCTCCAGTGCTCGCCCGACCACCCGTGGGTGGAGAAGCACCCGGAGTGGTTCGCGCACCGGGCGGACGGCACCATCGCGTACGCGGAGAACCCGCCGAAGAAGTACCAGGACATCTACCCGCTCCACTTCGACCGGGACGCGCCGGGCATCACCGCCGAGACCATCCGCCTGCTCCGCTTCTGGATGGGGCACGGCGTGCGCGTCTTCCGCGTCGACAACCCGCACACCAAGCCCGTCGCGTTCTGGGAGCGCGTCCTCGCCGACATCCACGCCACCGACCCGGACGTGCTGTTCCTCGCGGAGGCCTTCACGCGCCCCGCGATGCTGCGGACCCTCGCGGCGATCGGCTTCCACCAGTCGTACACGTACTTCACCTGGCGCAACGGAAAGGAGGAACTCACCGACTACCTCCGGGAGTTGTCCACCGAGACCGCGCACTATCTGCGGCCCAACTTCTTCGTGAACACGCCGGACATCCTGCACGCCTACCTCCAGGAGGGCGGGCGGCCCGCCTTCCGCGTCCGGGCGGTGCTCGCGGCGACGCTCTCGCCGACCTGGGGCGTCTACAGCGGTTTCGAGCTCTGCGAGAACACTCCGCTGCGCCCCGGGAGCGAGGAGTACCTGCACTCGGAGAAGTACCAACTGCGCCCGCGCGACTGGGCGTCCGCGGAGCGCGAGGGCCGGAGCATCGCGCCCCTCATCACCCGCCTCAACCGGCTCCGGCGCGCCCATCCGGCGCTCGGGCAACTGCGTGACCTGCACTTCCACGACACGGACAACGACTCGGTGATCGCGTACTCGAAGACGGCGCGGACCGCGCACGCGGCGCGCGACACGAGCGGATCGAACACGGTTCTGGTGGTCGTCAACCTCGACCCCCACCACACCCAGGAGGCCACGGTCTCGTTGAACATGCCACAGCTCGGCCTCGACTGGCACGAGTCCGTGCCGGTGCGCGACGAGCTCACCGGCGAGACCTACTACTGGGGCAGGGCCAACTACGTGCGCCTCGACCCGGGCGTCACGCCCGCGCACGTGCTCGTCCTGCGACCGTCCTCACCGCTGATCGGAGGGTCACCCACACCATGATCGTCAACGAGCCCGTCCAGGACACCTTCGAGGACACACCCGCGAAGGACCGCGACCCCGAGTGGTTCAAGCGCGCCGTCTTCTACGAGGTCCTGGTCCGCTCCTTCCAGGACAGCAACGGCGACGGCATCGGCGACCTCAAGGGCCTCACCGCCAAACTGGACTATCTGCAGTGGCTCGGCGTGGACTGCCTGTGGCTGCCGCCCTTCTTCATGTCGCCGCTGCGCGACGGCGGTTACGACGTGTCGGACTACACGGCGGTCCTGCCCGAGTTCGGCGACCTCGCGGACTTCGTGGAGTTCGTGGACTGCGCGCACCAGCGCGGCATGCGCGTGATCATCGACTTCGTGATGAACCACACCAGCGATCAGCACCCGTGGTTCCAGGCGTCCCGCACCGACCCCGAAGGACCCTACGGCGACTACTACGTCTGGGCCGACGACGACAAGCAGTACCAGGACGCCCGCATCATCTTCGTCGACACCGAGGCCTCCAACTGGACCTTCGACCCGGTCCGCAAGCAGTACTACTGGCACCGCTTCTTCTCCCACCAGCCGGACCTCAACTTCGAGAACCCGGCCGTCCAAGAGGAGATCATCTCCGCCCTCAGGTTCTGGCTCGACCTCGGCATCGACGGCTTCCGGCTCGACGCGGTGCCGTACCTGTACGCGGAGGAGGGCACCAACTGCGAGAACCTCCCCCGCACCCACGCACTGCTCAAGCGGGTGCGCGCCGAGATCGACGCCCACTACCCGGACACGGTGCTGCTCGCCGAGGCCAACCAGTGGCCGGAGGACGTCGTCGACTACTTCGGCGGCTTCGAGAACGGCGGCGACGAATGCCATATGGCGTTCCACTTCCCGGTGATGCCGCGCATCTTCATGGCGGTGCGCCGCGAGTCCCGCTACCCGGTGTCGGAGATCCTCGCCAAGACCCCCAGGATCCCCTCGGGCTGCCAGTGGGGCATCTTCCTGCGCAACCACGACGAGCTGACCCTGGAGATGGTCACCGACGAGGAGCGCGACTACATGTACGCGGAGTACGCCAAGGACCCGCGCATGCGCGCCAACATCGGCATCCGGCGCCGACTCGCCCCGCTGCTCGACAACGACCGCAACCAGATCGAGCTGTTCACGGCCCTGCTCCTGTCCCTGCCGGGGTCGCCGATCCTGTACTACGGCGACGAGATCGGCATGGGCGACAACATCTGGCTCGGCGACCGCGACGCCGTGCGCACGCCCATGCAGTGGACGCCCGACCGCAACGCGGGCTTCTCCTCCTGCGACCCGGGCCGCCTCTATCTGCCCACGATCATGGATCCGGTCTACGGCTACCAGGTCACGAACGTCGAGGCGGCCATGTCGTCGCCGTCGTCGCTGCTGCACTGGACCCGCCGGATGATCGAGATCCGCAAGCAGAACCCGGCGTTCGGGCTCGGCTCGTACACCGAACTGCCCTCGTCCAACCCGGCGGTTCTCGCCTTTCTGCGCGAGGCGCCGCCCACCGGGGACGGCCAGGACGGCGACGGCTGCGACGACCTGGTCCTGTGCGTGCACAACTTCTCCAGGTTCGCCCAGCCCACCGAGCTCGATCTGCGGGTCTTCAACGGCCGCCATCCCGTCGAGCTGATCGGCGGGGTGCGCTTTCCGGCCATCGGTGAACTGCCGTATCTCCTGACGCTCGCGGGGCACGGCTTCTACTGGTTCCGGCTGCGCGAGGACCCGGCGTAGGGTCGCCCCTGACGAGGCCGCGCCGACCGGCATCCACCGGCCGCCGGCCGGCGTGACTCACCCCGCACAGGGCACCCGCACACGGCACGCTCCCTACCCGGCACGACACCTCCCTTGTCCGCGGCGCGGAAAGGACGCGACATCATGTCGGAAGCCGCCACCCGCCCCAGTGCCGACGCACGTGCGCTCCTCGCGTCGCTCGATCCGCTGCTGCGCGGCTGGCTGCCGCGCCAGCGGTGGTTCGCGGGCAAGGGCCGCCCCGTCACGGGCTTCGAGCCCGTGACGGCGACGGAGCTCCTGCCGCCCGGGGCCGAGACGGGCCTGCTGCACCTCCTGGTCAAGGTCCGCCAGCCCCTCGTGTCCGACCCGGCCACCGTCGCCGAGCACGAACTGCCCGCCGACTGCTACCAGTTGCTCATCGGCACCCGCGCCGAGCTGCCGCCGCGGCTCGCGCCCGCACTGATCGGGCACGTCACGCGCGGCGCGCTCGCGGGCCGCACCGCGTACGAGGCGCTGTACGACCCCCGGCTCGCCGCGCTGCTCCTGGAGCGCCTGCGCATACCCGGGCGGCTCGGCGTCCTGCGCTTCGCCCACGCCGAGCGGCCGGACATCCCGCCCGGCCTCACGCCCCGCACGCTCGGCGCCGAGCAGTCCAACTCCTCGCTCGTATACGGCGACACGTTCATCCTGAAGCTGTTCCGGCGGGTCGTGCCCGGCGTCAATCCCGACCTGGAGCTGCCGCTCGCCCTCGCCCGGCAGGGCTGCGCCCGCGTCCCCGCGCCCGCCGCGTGGATGACGGCCGACGTCGGCGCCGATCCGCTGGTGCTCGGCGTCCTCCAGCCGTACGTGGGCGGCGCCGCCGACGGCTGGGAGCTCGCCCTCCAGGCCCTGGCCAAGGGCGAGGACTTCCGCGGCGAGGCCCACGCGCTCGGCCGGGCGACCGCCGAGGTGCACGCGGCGCTCGCGGCGGCGCTGCCCACGGTGACGCTCGGGCGCGCGCAGGTGGAACAGCTCGCGCAGGGCATGACCGAGCGCCTGGAGGCCGCGGCCCAGGCGGTCCCCGCCCTGCGCCCGTACGCGCCGGGCCTGCGCACCGCGTACGAGGCGCTCGCCGACCTCGGCGCCGAGGACGCCACGGCGTGGACGGCCCAGCGGGTCCACGGCGATCTGCACCTGGGCCAGTGCCTGCGCGCCCCGTCCGGCGCGTGGTCGCTCATCGACTTCGAGGGCGAGCCGGCGCGGCCGCTCGCCGAGCGCCGCATGCCACAGCCCGCGGCCCGCGACGTCGCGGGCATGCTGCGCTCCTTCGACTACGCCGCCCGCTCCCACCGTCCTTGGGCCCCGCACTGGTCGGAGGCCTGCCGCGCCGCGTACTGCACCGGTTACGCCGAGGTCTCCGGCCGCGATCCGCGGACCGAACCGGTCCTGCTGCGCGCGCACGAGACGGACAAGGCGGTGTACGAGGCCGTGTACGAGGCCCGGCACCGCCCCGACTGGCTCCCGGTCCCGCTCGCGGCCCTCGACCAGCTGGCCGCCGAGGCCGCGGCGCCCCGCACCGACGACCCCCGCTGACCCCGCCGCCGCACCTTCTCCGACAGGAGGCCGCCCCCGTGACCCGCCGTCCCCCCTCCTCCACCCCGGCGAACGAGCCCGAGCCCGAACCCACCGCGACGCCGCCGCTTCCGAAGCGGCGCGGCAAGGCCACCAAGGCGGCGAAGACGGCCGCGGCGAAGGCGAAGTCCCCCCGCAAGACGACGGCGACGGCGACGGCCAAGACCAAGGCCAAAGCCGTCCCTCAGCCCGCGCCCCCGGCCCCGTCCGCCGCGCCGGAGGCGTCCCCCGTGCCGCAGGCCGACCGGGAGCGGCTGCTCTCCGGGACGCATCACGACCCGCACGCCGTGCTTGGCGCCCATCCCGTGCCCGGCGGGACGGCGTTCCGCGCGCTGCGTCCGTACGCCCGTTCCGTGGCCGTCGCCACCGGGGGCCTGCGGGCCGAGCTCACCGACGACGGCGACGGGTTCTTCTCGGCGGTCCTGCCGCTGCGCGGCGTGCCGGACGACTACCGGCTGCACATCACGTACGCCGAGTCGGAACTGGAGACCCGCGACGCGTACGGCTTTCTGCCCGCGCTCGGCGAGTTCGACCTGCATCTGATCGGCGAGGGGCGGCACGAGCGGCTGTGGGACGCGCTCGGGGCGCGGCCGATGACGCACCAGGGGGCGACCGGCACCCGGTTCACGGTGTGGGCGCCCAACGCGCGCGGCGTCCGGGTCGTCGGGGACTTCAACTACTGGGACGGCACCGGCTTCCCGATGCGGTCGCTCGGCGGCAGCGGCGTGTGGGAGCTGTTCGTGCCGTCGCTGGGCGCGGGCGAGCTGTACAAGTTCCAGATCACACGGCCGGACGGCGGCATGACGTACCGCGCGGACCCGCTGGCGCGCCGCACGGAGGCGCCGCCCGCCAACTCGTCGGTCGTGTACGAGTCGCACCACGTCTGGCACGACGCCCCATGGCTGGCCCAGCGGGGCGAGATACCGGTGCACGAGGCGCCGTTCTCGGTGTACGAGGTGCACCTGCCGTCCTGGCGCCCGGGTGTGACGTACCGTCAGCTGGCCGAGCAGCTCCCGGCGTACGTCGCCGACCTGGGCTTCACGCACGTCGAGCTGATGCCGGTCGCCGAGCACCCCTTCGGCGGGTCCTGGGGCTACCAGGTCACCGGCTTCTACGCACCGACGGCCCGGCTCGGCACCCCCGACGACTTCAAGCACCTGGTCGACGCGCTGCACCAGGCCGGGATCGGCGTGCTCATGGACTGGGTGCCCGCGCACTTCCCGCGCGACGACTGGGCGCTCGCCGAGTTCGACGGGCGGCCGCTGTACGAGCACGAGGACCCGGCGCGGGCGGCGCACCCCGACTGGGGGACCCTCGAATTCGACTACGGCCGCAAGGAGGTGCGCAACTTCCTCGTCGCCAACGCCAGTTACTGGTGCGAGGAGTTCCACATCGACGGCCTGCGGGTCGACGCCGTGGCCTCCATGCTGTACCTGGACTACTCGCGCGAGGACGGCCAGTGGACGCCGAACGAGCGCGGCGGCCGCGAGAACCTGGACGCGGTGTCCTTCCTCCAGGAGATGAACGCCACCGTCTACCGCCGCTCCCCCGGCGTCGTCACCATCGCCGAGGAGTCCACGGCATGGGACGGCGTGACGCGCGCGACGCACCACACGGGCCCCGGCGGCTTCGGGGGCCTCGGCTTCGGCCTGAAGTGGAACATGGGCTGGATGCACGACTCGCTGGGCTACATGGTGAAGGACCCCGTCCACCGCAAGTACCACCACAACGAGATGACCTTCTCGATGGTGTACGCGTACAGCGAGAACTACGTCCTGCCGATCTCCCACGACGAGGTGGTCCACGGCAAGCGGTCCCTGGTGTCGAAGATGCCGGGCGACTGGTGGCAGCAGCGCGCCGGCCTGCGCGCGTACCTGGGCTTCATGTGGGCCCACCCCGGCAAGCAGCTGCTCTTCATGGGGCAGGAGTTCGCGCAGGGCGCGGAGTGGTCGGAGGGCCACGGGCCCGACTGGTGGCTCCTGGACCCTGCGTACGGGGCGGAGCCGGACCACCGCGGTGTGCGTGACCTGGTCCGTGACCTCAACTCCCGCTACCGGGCGGAGCCCGCGCTCTGGCAGCGCGACACGGATCCTGGCGGGTTCGCCTGGGTGGAGGGGGATGCCGCCGAGGACAACGTGTTCGCCTTCCTGCGGTACGGGAGCGATGGGTCGCCCCTGCTTTCGGTGTCCCACTTCTCGCCGGTCGTCCGGCACGAGTACCGCGTCGGCGTTCCGCCGGACTTCACGGCGTGGCAGGAGATCCTCAACACGGACGCGGCCCCCTACGGCGGCAGCGACGTCCACACCCCCCACCCCCTGAAACCATCCCCCACCCCCGCCCACTCCCACCCCACGTCCCTCACCCTCACCCTCCCCCCCTTGGCCACGATCTGGCTCCGCCCCCAGACCTGACGGCCGCCGACGGCGGGCAACCCCCACCAGGGGCGTCCACCCGCTGGGAGGGTGGAAACGGGCGGGCGGGTGGGAAGAACCCGCCGCGGTAGCGGCGGAAACCCCCCACCGGCCCGCACCCGGGCCAGATACGCCCCCGGCCCGCCGCTCCGCGGCGGGATCTACCCCGCCCGCCCACCCCATGCGCAGCCGACAGTGAGGAGCCCCCACCGGGACCTAGGGCCGGGTGGTTACGCCTTGGCGTAGGGCGTGGGGCAGGGCATCCGCGTAGAGGATGCCGAGGCGTTGGGTCGCCCGAGTCAGGGCCACGTACAGGTCGCTGGCGCCAAAACGCACCGGCTCCACGACGAACACCGCGTCGAACTCCAGGCCCTTGGCCTGACGCGGGTCGAGGAGAACGACCGGCCGGGTGAGGTCGGGCGCGGCCCCGGCGGTCACGCCGGGCAAGGCCGGCGCGAGCACCCCGTGCAGATCCCGCGGCGCGATCACGGCGGCCCGCCCCTCCCCGCCCGCGGTCTCGGCGGCGACGGCCTCCGAGACGGCGGCGGCGAGGTCGGAGGCGCGCCGCGCCCAGGGCCGCACCCCCGTAGACCGCACGGAGCTCGGCGGCTCGAAGCCGACCCGCCCCGCGGAGCGGGGCACCTCGGCGGCGAGGGACATGATCTCGGCCGGCGTCCGGTAGTTGACGCCGAGCCGCGCGTACTCCCACCGGTCCTCGACGTACGGCGCGAGGATCTGGGCCCAGGACCCGACCCCGCCGGCCTCGGCGGTCTGCGCGGGGTCCCCGACGAGGGTCATGGACCGCGTGGGCGACCGCCGCATCAACAGCCGCCAGGCCATGGCGGAGAGCTCCTGGGCCTCGTCGACGATGATGTGCCCGAAGGCCCAGGTCCGGTCGGCGGCGGCCCGCTCCGCGGCGCTGCGGTGGTCGGCCTCCTCGTGCCGCTCGGCCATGCGCTCGGCGTCGATGATGTCGTGCGCGAGGAGGACCTCCGCGTCCTCGTCGTCCTTGTCCTCGAACTCGTACGTGCGCGAGGCGTACGACACGTCGAGCACCCCCTGCGCGTACGCGACCTGCCGCTGCCGCTCCGCCTCGGCGCGGGCGAGGGCCGCGCTGTCGTCCTTGCCGAGGAGCTCGGCGGCCTCGTCGAGGAGCGGCACGTCGGCGGGCGTCCAGGGGGCGCCGGGCGCGCGCCGCACGGCCTTGGCGTCGTCGTCGGACAGGTGCACGGGCTCGGCGAGGTAGTCGTCGACGAACCGCTGCGGGGTGAGCGTGGGCCACAGCTCCTCGATCGCGGCGTGCACCTCGGAACTGGCGGCGACGCCCTTGCCGAGCTGGGCGATGTCGTCGGGCCCGAGGAAGTTGGGCCCGCCGTACGGGTCGTGGCCGATGCGCTCGGCGAGCTGCTGGGTGAGCGCGTCGATGACGTGGAACGCGAACGTCGGCCGCGCGAGGTTGTGCGGCAGATCGGCCTCGCGGGCGGCGGCGCGCGCCTCGTACGCGATCTCCCAGTCGAGCACCAGCTCGCCGTCGTCGTGCTCGATGACGACCGGCGCGCCGGGCTCGGGCAGCTGCTGCCGGTCCGCGAGCGCCCGCGCGAGGACGTCGGCCATCTCGGCGCGGCCCTTGACCTCGGCCGCGGCGGGCGTGTCGGTGCCGGTGGCGGTGACGCCGGGGAACAGCTCGCCGAGGGTGGCGAGCAGCACGCCGGTCTCGCCGAGCGCGGGAAGCACCTCGCCGATGTAGCCGAGGAAGGCCGGGTTGGGCCCGACGATCAGGACGGCCCGCTTGGCGAGCAGCTCGCGGTGCGCGTACAGGAGGTACGCGGCGCGGTGCAGCGCGACGACGGTCTTGCCGGTGCCGGGGCCGCCTTCGACGACCAGGACGCCGTGGTGCGGCGCGCGGATGATGCGGTCCTGCTCGGCCTGGATGGTCTGCACGATGTCGTGCATGCGGCCGGTGCGCGCGGAGTCGAGCGCGGCGAGGAGCACCTCGTCGGCGTCGGCGCTCTCGTGCCCCGTACGGGTGGTGTCGGAGAGGTCGAGGATCTCGTCGTGCAGGGCCGTGACGGCGCGGCCCTCGGTGGTGATGTGGCGGCGTCTGCGCAGCCCCATCGGGGTGTGGCCGGTGGCGAGATAGAAGGGCCGCGCGACCTCCGCGCGCCAGTCGATCACCAGCGGTGTGCGTTCGGTGTCGGACGCGCGGATTCCGATGCGTCCGATGTGGTGGTCGCGGCCGTCACGGAAGGCGAGCCGCCCGAATACAAGCCCGTTCTCGCCCGCGTCGAAGGCGGCGAGCAGACCGGACCGCTCGGCCACCATGATGTCGCGCTCGAGCCGTGCCTGCAGCCCGTTGCCCACCTGCCGCAACGACGCCCGCACGGCGGTCTCGGCCTCCTCGCGCAGCGCGTCGAGACGCGCATACAGCCCGGAGACGAATTGCTGCTCTTCCCGCAATTCCTCGGTTGACAATTCAGCCCCTCGCCAGATACAGTGCTCGTATAAAGATTCCCGCAGTTCCGTTGTGCCCAATTGGGCAGGAGCGTGCGAAAGAATCCACTATACGCAGAGAAAAGCCCCGGACGTCAATGCGTCCGGGGCTTTTCTCTTTATCTCAGCTCAGCGCACACCTTGTCTCGGCGCCTCGGCGCCTCGGCGTCTCGGCGTCTCGGCTCAGAGCACACCCGCCCCCTCCAGATCCGTGCGCAGCCGCCGCTTCGCCCGCGCGCCGACGCTCTGCCACACCGGCTCCCCTTCGCGGAAGACCATCAGCGTCGGCGTGGAAAGCACCCCGTACGCGACCGTCGTCTCCGGATTCCGGTCCACGTCCAGCTGCACGACCTTCAGGCGCTCCGCCTCCTCACGGGCGAGCTCGCCGAGCACCGGCGTGAGCTGCCGGCACGGACCGCACCACTCCGCCGTGAACTGCACGAGGACCGGCCGGTCCACGCCGAGGACCTCGAAACCGAAGTCCCCGTCGGTCACTTCGCCGACCCCGTCGGCCTTCGCCACGCTCATCCCGTACCCCTCAGTTCGCACCGCGGCTCCGGACCACCCGGAGCCTCCGCGTCGGCGGCGAGCTCCGCCATCGCCCGCTCGGCCCGCGCGAGCTGCGCGCCGACCTGCGCCCGCACCGCGCTCAACTCGCCGATGAGCGCGTCGAGTTCACCGAGCTTGCGGCGGTAGACGGCGACGGACGCCGGGCACGAGTCGCCCTCCGGGTGCCCGGAGCGCAGACACTCCACGAACGGCCGGGTCTCCTCGAGCTCGAACCCGAAGTCCTGCAAGGTCCTGATCTGCTCAAGGAGCCGGACGTCGGCCTCGCCGTACGTGCGGTGTCCGTTGCCGTCGCGCCGCGCGGACAGCAGGCCGCGCGACTCGTAGTAGCGCAGCGTGCGCGTGGTCGTCCCCACGCGCCGCGCGAGCTCGCCGATTCGCATACCGCGACGGTAGCCCTTGACGTCGGCGTCAAGGCCAGCGGCGGTACGCACCGCGTCAGTACCGGCTGTTCCCTCACGTACTCACCGGAAAGTGAGCGTGGTTCGGTGGCGGCTCGTACTCCTGGGTCCCCACGGTCTGCAGGGCGCGCGCGGCCAGGGCGCAGCCGAGGCGTGCCGCCCGCTCCGGCGGCCAGTCCCAGGTGTGCCCGGCGAGGAACCCGGCGCGGAACGCGTCGCCCGCCCCCGTCGGGTCGGTGACCTGCGGCACCGGCGCGGCGGGCAGGCGCAGCGGCGGGCTGCCGCGGCGCGCGACGGTCACGCCGTCCGCGCCGAGCGTCGTGATCCAGGTCCCGACGCGCCGCAGGACCTCGCCCTCGCTCCAGCCGCTGTGCTTGCGCAGCAGGCCCGCCTCGTACTCGTTGGTGAACAGCAGGCTCGCCCCGTCCACGAGTTGGCGGCACTCCTCGGGGGCGAGCCCGGCCAGCTGCTGGGAGGGGTCGGCGGCGAAGGGGATGGCGAGGGCGCGGCAGGTCCCCGTGTGCCGGAGCATCGCCCGGGGGTCGTCGGCGCCGATGTGGACGATCCTGAACCCGCCGGCGGCCGTGGCGAGCGCCGCGATGTCGATGGTGTGGGCCTCGGCCATCGCGCCGGCGTAGAAGGTGGCGATCTGGTTCTGGTCGCGGTCGGTGGTGCAGATGAACCGGGCGGTGTGCCGGGTCTCGCTGACGCGGACGCCCCCCAGGTCCACGCCCGCCCCGCGCAGGCGCGCCGCGTGCTCGTCGAAGTCCCGCCCCGCGGCGCCCACGAGGAGCGGCCTGAGCCCCAGCTTCCCCAGGCCGTAGGCGATGTTGGCGGCGACCCCGCCGGGCCGCACCTCCAAGTCGTCCGCGAGGAACGACAGGGAGACGTGGTCGAGCCGGTCGGCGATCAGCTGGTCCGCGAACCGCCCCGGGTAGGTGAGCAGCTGGTCCGTCGCGATGGATCCGGTGACGGCGACCCGCGCGCAGGTGTCCCACGCGGCCGTCATGTCACACCTCCGCGGCGGCGCGCGGGGCGGGCGTCTCGTCGGGATGGCATCGGCTGAGCCCTTTCTCTTGGCTTCTCGGGATGTCTCGTGATGTCTCGTGATGTCTCGTGGCGGGTGGCGCGGTGTGGTCACAGCCAGAGGACGGTCGCGCCGAGCAGCAGCAGGTTGCAGACGCCCTGCGCGAGCGCGCAGGCGAACGCGGACCCGGTGACGGCGCGGCAGAAGCCGAGCGCGAGGCCCATCAGGAAGACCGAAGGGAGCAGGCCGCAGAGGACCTTCGGGTTGTACGGGTGGAGGCCGTAGTCGCCGACGTGCACGGCGGCCCAGCCGACGGCCGTGGCGAGGACGGCCGGGTACGTGCCCCAGCGCACCTCGACGGCCCGGTACAGGACGCCCCGGTAGCAGACCTCCTCGACCAGGGGCACGAGCACGCCGAGGGCGAGGACCATGGCCACCACGTCCGCCCACGGCACCCCCGGCACCATGCCTTCGAAGAGCTTCGGCATCCACGTGGTCCAGTTGTCGTCGCCGCGCCCGAACGCGTCGCGCGTCGCCAGGAACGTCTGCCCGTACACGACCGCCACGAGCGCGGTGCCGAGGAGGGCGGGCGCCGCCGCGAAGGTGCGGAGCCCGGCGGCGGCCCACTCCCCTCGCGGCAGGACCAGGAGCACGGCCGCGCTCAGCGCCACCGAGAGCACCATCACCGGGAAGGTGAAGGCTCCGGCGACGCGCACCGCCGCGAGCACCGCGAACAGCGCGGCGGCCGAGGTCACCGGGAAGGCGGCGTGGTGGAGGCGGAGGCGGTCGAGGGTGGTGGGCCGGGGCGCGTCAGTACGGGAGGACTTGGTGAGGGTCATCGGGCTCACCCCGCCCGGGCCTTGTCGAGGGACGTATCGAGCCCCGTGCCGTACGTGCCGCCCTTGCCGGGCCCACCGTCCCCGCCGCCCCCGTCCGTC
The DNA here is from genome assembly GCF_042740445.1 of Streptomyces sp. NPDC059003. Classification (NCBI taxonomy): domain Bacteria; kingdom Bacillati; phylum Actinomycetota; class Actinomycetes; order Kitasatosporales; family Streptomycetaceae; genus Streptomyces; species Streptomyces sp. NPDC059003. Next base: position 38,135 of record NZ_JBHYJH010000029.1, read on the forward strand.
CGTCGCCGCGTCCGACGGAAGCTGGGCAGCCACCAGTTGTACTTGTGCAGGAGCAGCAGCGTCGCGGGCACGAACAGCATGCGGATGACGGTGGCGTCGAGGAACACGGCGAGGCCGAGCCCGGCGCCGTACTCCTGGAGCATCAGCGTCGACGACAGGGCCATGGTGCCGAGGCTTCCGGCCATGACGAGTCCCGCGGCGTTGATGACCCGGCCGGTGTCGACGACGGCCTTCATCGTGGCCTCTTCCTGCGTCAGGCCCGCGCGCAGCAGATCCCGTACGCGCGTGACGAGGAAGATCTCGTAGTCCATGCCGAGCCCCATCATCAGGACGGTGAGGAAGATCGGCAGGTCGTCGATGATCGCCTCGCCGCGCCAGTGGTGGAAGATCAGGACGGTGAGCCCGACCGCCCAGACGTTGCTGAGCATGATCGTGCCGATCAGGCGCAGCGGGACGAGCAGCGAGCGCAGCGTGACCATCAGCATCACGAGGACGCCCACGCTGACGAGCACGACCATCTGCCAGAAGCTGGAGCGCAGGGCCGCGCCGTACTGCCGGTCGACCTGGGTGGTGCCGCCGACCTCCAGGGCGGCGACCGCGCGGCCCGCGTCGCTGTCGGCGACCCGCTCGACGCGCCGCACCGTGGCGGCCGCGCCCTTCGCGTACGGGTCGTCGGCGAGGGCGACGACGAAGCGGAGGGTGCCGTCGCGCGCCACGTAGTCGTCGAGGACCGGGCGGCCCGCGTCGGCCAGCTGTCTGTCGGACCAGGGCGTGCCGAAGGGCTGGGTCGCGGAGTCGACGGAGGCGACGCCGGGCACACCGGCGAGGCGTTCGCTGAGCCGGCCGACGGCGGCGCGCCCGCTGTCCGTCAGCTGTCCGTCGCGGACGACGCCGGGCGCGGCGCGGCCGACGACGACCGTCGGCATGACGGCGGCGTCGCCCCACTGGTCCGCGACGGTCTCGAAGCCGTCGCGGGAGTCGGTGGCCGGGCTGAGGGCGACCGGGTCGGACGTCGAGCGGTTGCCGCTGACGAGCAGCGCGAACGGGATGGTCGCGGCGAGGAACACGAGGACGATCGCGACCTTGCGGCGGCGCGCGAACTCGGCGGTGCGGCGCAGGTGTCCGCCCATGGCGCCGGTGTGTTCCAGGTCGGACAGCGGGGCCCTGCCGAGCGCGAAGAACCGGTCGCCGAGCAGCACGAGCAGGCAGGGCGTGAGGGTGAGCGCGGCGGCGAGCACGATGGGGATGCCGATGAGTCCGCCGTAGCCGAGCGGCGGGATCCAGTCGACCGGGGACAGCAGGGTCGCGCCGAAGGCGAGGGCCACCGCGACGGCGGCGAGCAGCATGCTCTCGCCCGCGTGCACGGTGGCGTGCACGGCGGCTTCCCTGGGGCCGCGCCCGGCGAGACGTTCCTGCCGGTAGCGCGAGGAGAGCAGCATGCTGTAGTCGACGCCCGCGCCCAGCATCACGAACGTCATGATGGTGACGGTGAACTGAGTGAGCGTCACCTCCTCGCCGAGCAGGTGCAGCGCGGCCTGGCTGACGTTCATGGACAGGCCGATGACGGCGAGCGTGAGGACCGCGGGCACGAGCGCGCGGAAGAAGAACAGCAGGACGACGAGGATGATCCCGTAGGCCACGGTCTCCATCAGCGAGTTGTCGGCCTCGGACTTCTCGTACGTGTCGTGGATGAGCGCCAGCTCCCCGGTGACGTGCACCTGGGCGCCGCCGCCCGGATCGTGCTCCGCGAGCAGCCCCTCGGCGATCTCGCGCAGGCCCTCGACGTCCGGGTCGGCACCGGCAGCGTCGGTGTAGCTGACCGACGCGAGGGCCGCCTTGCCGTCGTCGGCGACGAGCCGGTCCACGGCGCCGTCGGGCACCGGCAGCGGGAACCGCTTCCAGTCGGCGCGGGCCGCGAACTCCCCTGCGATCCGGGCCACTTCCCGGCCGTCCGACGCGGCGACGGCCGCGCGGGCGGGCCCGGCGAGCGCACCGGGGATGCGCCCCGCACGGACCTGCCGGTCCACGAAGGCGCCCCCGTCCCCCGAGGCCCGCGCGTCCTTCCGCACCCCGCCGAGGAACGCGGCGGTCGCGTCCCGGTACACCGTGTACGCGGACGAGGTGCGCTCCACGTCCCCGTCCGCCCGCAGCTTCGCGACCCGGGCGTCGAGCCCGGCGAGCAGCGCCCGTACGTCCCTGCCGCGCACGTCCGGCGCCTCGACGACGACCGTGACCTCCCGCTCCGAGCGGTGCGGGAAGGCCTTCTTGGTCAGCTCGTCGGCGCGGGCGCTGCTGGTGCCCGGTACGACCTTGGAGGCGCCCTGGTCGGTCAGGACGTCGTCGAGGCCCAGGGCGTACGGCGTGCACAGGGCGATGAGCGCCGCCCACGCCAGGATCACGGTCTTGGGCCGCGCGGCGAGCCGCTCGGCGAACCGGTGCAGCGCCCGCTGGACGGCTCCGCGGGCCGCGGCGGGCGGCGTCGGGGTGCCGGGGCCCGGCGGCGGTGTCGGCGCGGGCGGTCCGGCGGCCCGGGTCGGCTTCGTCATGCGACGCCGGCCTCCTCGCCGGCCGGGGCGCCGTGGCGGGCGGGTCCTGGCTTGGCTCCCGTGACGACGACGAACGTGTGCTGGATCTCCAACGCACCCTTCTCTTTGAGCAGTTGGGCGAGCGCGGCCTCCACCCGGTCGAGCACGAGCTGCTCGCGGTCGTTGTCGACGGCGGTCTTGAAGCCCGCGGCGGCGCCCGAGCGCTGCACCCACTCCAGGACGGCGGCCGGGGTGTGCGCCGGGATGGTCTGCGCGCCGTCCCGCTGCCCGGTCACGGTGAGCCCGGCCTTCGCGAACCAGCGGGCCACCGCCGCCGCGTTCTTCGGCAGCGCGACGCGGATCAGGCTGGTGAGCAGTGACGGATCGTCCGCGAACACCTTCTCCAGGCCGTGTGTGAGCGCCTGATGGGCGTCCGCGCGGGTCTCGATGACCATGACGCGGCCGCCGGGCCTGAGCACCCGCTCGATCTCCGCGAGCAGCTTGGGCGGCTTGGTGTAGCAGATCGCCCACCCGACGACGACCAGATCGGCACTGGCCGCGGGCTGCGCCCGGATGAAGGAGTCCATGTCCCCTTCGGACAGCTCCACGTGCAGCGCGGGCGCCAACTCGACGAGCGACGCGACCTTGCCCTTGGCGACCTCCAGCATGCCCCCGGACTTGTCGACGGCACGCACGGACCCGCGCCCTTCGAGCCGCCGAATGATCTCGGCGGTCAAGTGCCCGGTACCACAGGCGAGTTCGACGACCCGGTCACCGGGCCGTATGGGCACCTCGTCGAGCGCGGCGGTGGAGTGCCCACCCATGACGGGACTGAAGAAGGTGTCGTACGACGACGAGGCGGCGTCGTAGTCGGCGGTGGGATCGGCGTGCGACCGATTGAGAGCAAGACGCAGAGCACGAGCGGCAAGACCGAGACGAGACATGACGACTCCTAGAGCTTGAGGACGAGGCCAGGCAATCCAGCCCGTCCGGCGTTTGAGGACGAGGCGCGGAGCGCCGAAAAGGCGGGGGAAAGGGGGCGCAGCCCCCATCCGAACGCGGCACGCGGGGCGGCGGGGCCGCAGGCTCAAGGGGCGGGTGGGCGGGGAGGGAAAGCCACGGCCCGCACCAGCCACAGCACCCCCACCGCACAGGCGAAGACCCCCACCCCCGCCCGAGCCTCGGGCACCCCCACGACACCCACGGCCCACCCCCCACCCAGCCCCGCCACCCCCGAGGCAACCCACCCGACCGGAAACAACCCCCGCCGAAGAGCAAGCCCCGCAACCACCCCCGCGGCCACGCACAGGCACAGACACAGACCCACCGCCAGCACCCCACCCGTACCCGCACCCGCACCCCCGCCCCCACCAGGGACAACGGCGGACACCCCGACCCCACCCCCCACGGAGAGCGCCACGAGCCCCCGCGCCCCGACGGACGGGTTCACCCCACACTCACCGAGGACGGCACCCGCTCACCCGCACCCCGCAACTCCGGCTGCGAGGCAAGGACATCGACCACCCGGTCGAGCTGCTCCCACGTATGGGTCGCCATATAGCTCGTACGAAGCCGCGGGCTGGCCGCAGGCGGCAGCACCGGATTGACGTACACACCACCCCGTATCAGCCGCTCCCAGACGGCCAACGTGCTCTCGGCGTCCGGCACCGGGACGGGAATGATCGGCGTGGTGCTCCCGCCGGTGCCGACCCCGGCACCGGCGAGCCCGCGCCGCACGTAGTCCGCCTTGGCGGCGACGTCGGCGGCGAGCCCCGGCTCGGCCCGCAGGATCCGCAGCGCGGCCAGCGCCGCGGCCGTGCTCGCGGGCGTCATCGACGCGCTGAACATCAGGCTGCGCGCCTTGTGCTTGAGGTAGTGGATGGCCTCCTCGCTGCCCGCGACGGCGCCGCCGAGGGACGCGAGGGACTTGCTGAAGGTGACGGTGATCAGGTCGACCTGGTCGGTGAGGCCGTGGTGGGCGGCGGTGCCGCGGCCGCCCGCGAGGACGCCGAGGCCGTGGGCGTCGTCCACGAGCAGCCGGGCCCCGTACGCGGCACAGACCTTGGCGACGGCGGGCAGGTCGCAGATGTCGCCCTCCATGGAGTAGACGCCGTCGACGACGACCAGCCGGGCGGCGTCGTCCGGCAACCGTTCGAGCGCCCGCCGCAACCCCTCCGCGTCGTTGTGCGGGAACCGGCGGAGCTTGGCGCCGCTGAGCCGGCAGCCGTCGACGAGGGACGCGTGGGCGTCGCGGTCGACGACCACGTAGTCGCGCGGGGTGAGCAGCCCGGCGAGGGCGCCGAGGTTGGCCTGGTAGCCGGTGGAGAGGACGAGCGCGGCGGGCTTGCCGAGGAAGTCGGCGAGTTCGGCCTCCAGTTCCTCGTGCAGGTCGGTGTTGCCGTTGAGGAAGCGCGATCCGGTGCTCGAACTGCCGTAGCGGTCGAGGGCCGCGCGGGCGGCGGCGTGCACGCGCGGGTCGGAGGTGAGGCCGAGGTAGTTGTTGGAGCCGCACATGATCAGTTCGCGGCCGCTCCGGCGCACGGTGGCGCCTTCCTGGCCGCCCAGGGGCAGGAAGTACGGGTAGAGGCCGGTCTTCATCAGGTCCGACGCGGCGGTATATCCCGCGCATCGGGAAAAGAGGTCGGGTGGTTCCGATGCATTGAACATGGAAATTCCTCTGTGAGTTCAGGCGCATCCCTGGAACAGCTGAATGAGATCATTCCCGGCTTGGTCCGGGGATGTGCGCAGGACTTTGCCTGCCGCCGGATTCACCGACGCACGGGCAGGCGAAAGCACTGCCTGAGTGAGGGTCCGGAGCATGGAAGCGAACCGGAGAAAGGTCACTGACCTGCGGCCAGGACACCAGAAGGTCGCCATTGACCTGGGCGGAGACCGTGCCCGGCGGGCAGCGCGAGGCCCTCGGGCGCGAGCACGGGCGGCCCGCCGGCCAGCGAACGCACAGAGCTAATACGCAGACTTGATGAACATTTAGCCCCCGATGGATGATCATGTATGGCTCGGGATTCGCTACCGAATCAGCCAGGCAGCGACTTTAGGCAATCCGCTGGGAATGCGTCAATACATGTCCGGAACGAGCGGGCGCACCGAAATCCAGAATTAACGCTTCCGCTTCCCCGCGCGCCCCTCATGAATGCCGGTCGCGCCCTGTCCACGTGCATGCTAGCCTGCATTCGACCGTCCGGACGGTCGGAAATACAAGTAAGCAGCAACCAGTTCCGCGACGGCAGCGCAAGATCGAGAAATTGCACCGCAAGATCGAGAAATTCGGAATGCGAACCGGAAGACGGGGTGACGCGTGCGCAACCGGCTCCTCAACGCGGCGGAGAGACTCCTGGTCAAGCAGGGCGTCGACGCCATCCGTCTGGACGCGGTGGCCGCCGAGGCCGGCGTGAGCAAAGGCGGCCTCCTGTACCACTTCCCGAGCAAACAGGCCCTGGTCCAGGGCGTCGTGGAGCGCCTCGTGGACCGCTTCGAGGAGGTCCTGCCGGGCCCGGACGCGCCACCCGGCGCATTCACGCGCGCCTGGCTCGACGCCTCGATCCCGGCCGATGCCCCCGAGGGCGAGGCCACGCCCTCCGACTCGGTCCCGGTCGCCCTCCTCGCGGCGGCGAACGGCCCGGCGGTCCTCGACATCCTCCAGGCGCGGTACCGCTCCTGGCACGAGCGCCTCGAACGGGACGGCCTGCCGCCCGGCGTCGCCACGCTCGTCCGCATGGCCGTCGACGGCTGGTGGACCGCCCGCCTCCTCGGCCTCGCCGACCCGAAGGGCGCCGAGCACCGCCGACTGCGGCTGCTCGTCAGCGACTTGATCGACCAGCACGGGGAGTCGACCTGATGGGATTCGCCCTGGTGGCAGGCGCCATCCTCTCGGAGATCGCCGCCACGCTCTCGCTGCGCGCCTCGCACGGCCTGACCAGACTGGGCCCGAGCATCGTCGTGGTCATCGGCTACGCCGCCGCGTTCGTGCTGCTCGCCCAGGCCCTGAAGAGCCTCAACGTGGGCCCGGTGTACGCCGTGTGGTCGGGCCTCGGCACCGTCGGCGCGCTCGCGGGCGGCGTAGTGCTCTTCGACGAGGACGTACGGATCGCGACCGTCGCGGGCGCCCTGCTCATCGTCGCCGGAGTGGCCGTGATGTACCTGGGCGGAGGCCTTGAGCACTGATGTCCGAGAAGCAGGCAGCGGCGCACGACCGGCGGGCCCCGACGCCCGACAAGCCGCACGTCAGGCCGCGCGGCCTCGCCGCCGTCAAGCTCGCCATGCTGGTCACCGACCTCGGCTTCGTCGCGTACTGGAGCGCGGCGCTGTTCGGCCTCATCCCCGCCGAGTACGCGTACAAGGACTACGACGACCCGGTGATGAGCGACTGGAACTACTCGTTCCTGCCCCTGGACATCGCGGCGAGCGCCACCGGCCTCGCGTCCCTGTACCTGTCCCGCACTCCCACGAGCCGCCACTTCGGCGCCTGGTGCCCGCTGATGCTGGTCTCGCTCACGCTGACCAGCACGGCCGGGCTCCAGGCCGTGGTCTTCTGGGCGCTGCGCGGCGACTGGTCCATGACGTGGTGGGTGCCCAACCTGACGCTGCTGCTCTTCCCCGTCCCGGCCGTCGTCCTCCTCGTCCGGCGCGTCGTGCCCTTTCGGTACGGCCAGGAGGTACCCAACTCCCTTTCTGAGTAGCCTTCGTGGCGTACGGGCGCCGCGACCGGCGCAAGGGCACGCGCGGGGGTACGGATGGAGCTGTCCGGCGTGACGCTGGCGGAGCGGTACCGGCTCGACCGGCTGCTCGGCCGGGGCGGCATGGGCGAGGTGTGGCTGGCCCGCGACTCCTCGCTGCTGCGGCGGGACGTCGCCGTCAAGGTGCTGCCCACGATGTTCGGGGAGGGCGCGGAGCGGCGCTTCCAGCGGGAGGCGGCCATCCTCGCGAAGCTCCAGCACCCGGGCATCACGGTGGTGCACGACGCGGGCCGGCACGAGGGGTACCTGTTCATCGTCATGGAGCTGCTGCGCGGCCGCGACCTGTCGCGCCTCATGGCCGAGCACCCCGCCGGGCTCCCCGTCGAGCGGGTCCTTGCCCTCGCCCGCCAGACCGTCGACGCGCTCGCCACCGCGCACGACAGCGGGGTGATCCACCGGGACCTGAAGCCGGGCAACCTGTTCGTGCAGCCCGCGGACCAGCTGAAGATCTGCGACTTCGGCCTCGCCCGCACCGCCGACGCGACGTCCGCGCTCACCACGACCGGCCGCGTCGTGGGCACGCCCCTCTACATGTCGCCCGAGCAGTGCCGCGCCGAGGAGGTGGACGCCCGCACCGACCTGTACTCCCTGGGCTGCGTCCTGTTCGAACTGCTCACCGGGCGCCCGCCGTTCGTCGCCGACGCGTCGATCTTCGGCCTGATGCGCCAGCACGTGGAGGAGCCCCCGCCGCGCCTGCGCGCGCTGCGGGCCGACCTCCCGCTCCACCTGGAGGACCTGGTCCTCGCGCTGCTCGCGAAGAAGCCGGGGGACCGCCCGGACGCGGCGGCGCTGGAGCAGGAGCTGTCGGAAGCCGGGGCGCACCGGCCCGCAGGACCGTCCCGGCCGATCGGCCCGCCCCTGACAACCGGCGCCTACCACCCGGTCGTCCCCCGCGAACAGTTCCAGATCCTGCCGGGGCACCGCCAGTCGGTGCACTCGGTCGCGTTCAGCCCGGACGGCCGCACCCTGGCCAGCGGGAGCCTCGACAAGCACGTGCGCCTGTGGGACCTGCGCGCGGGCGAACCGCGCGTCCCGATCCGCCTGCACAGCTCCCTGCCGGCCGCGGTGGCGTTCAGCCCGGACGGGCGCACGCTGGTCACCGCGTGCAGCAGGCTGGTCGAGTTCTGGAACCTGGACACCGGAATGTCACACCGCACGCTGAAGGTGCCGGGCGTGCTCTCGACCCTCGCGTGCGTGGCGTTCAGCCCGGACGGCCGGATGCTCGCCACCGGCGCGGACGAGCGGGTCGTACGGCTCTGGGACGTGCACAGCAGCGCCCCCGGCTTCGCCCTGCGCTGTTCCGGCGGCAACGTGCTCTCCGTGGCGTTCAGCCCGGGCGGCCACAGCGTGGCGGTCGGCGGCAACAGCAGGTCCATCCGGCTGTGGCACGTCCCTTCGGGCGAGCTGATCCGCAAGCTGTCCAGGGAGCACGACCACACGACGCTGGCGTTCAGCCCGGACGGGCGGATCCTGGCCACCGGTCACGCCGACGGTGTCATCACCTTCTGGGAGACGCGCACCGGCGATGTCCGCCGACAGTTGAAGGCCCACGCCGACAAGCCGTTGTCCATGGCGTTCAGCCCCGATGGCGCCCTCCTCGCGACGGCGTACCACAACCGGTCGATCGGCCTGTGGGACGTGGACACCGGCGAGTTCCAGCGCTCTCTGACCGGGCACACCGGCCCGGTCACCACCGTGGCGTTCAGCCCGGACGGCGCCGCCCTCGCCAGCGGAAGCCAGGACAAGACCATCCGCCTCTGGTCCCTCTGACCCCGCTCACTCGTCGCCCTCGTCCCAGTCCTCGTCCACGCCCTCGTCCTCATCGACGTCGTCGTCGACATGGACGCGGCCCTCCCCCGGCACCCCCAGCAGCCGCCGGGTCAACGCGTCCCGGTCCGAGAGCAGCTCGTCCACCGCCGTCCGGACGTCCACCGCCTCCGTACGGTCCGCGTCCCGCTCGGCCGCGATCAGGACGGCGCGGCGGACCAGCTCCTTCGTGAACGACGCCGTCGTGCCCTCGGTGCGGGCCACGACCTCCTCCGTCACCCGGGCGTCGAGGCCCAGGCCACCGCCGTACAGAGCGAGCAGGCGGCGGCGCCCCTCGGCGTCGGGCAGGGGGATCTCGACGGCCAGGTCGACGCGGCCCGGGCGCTGCACCAGGGCTGGCTCAAGGAGGTCGGCGCGGTTGGTGGTGAGCAGGAACGCGACGTCGGCGTCGTCGCCGAGGCCGTCCATCTCGTTCAGGACCTGGAAGAGCAGCGGCTGTTCGCCGTCGCCGAAGTCCCGCGCCTCCGCGATCAGGTCGCAGTCCTCCAGGACGACGAGGGCGGGCTGGAGCATCCGGGCGAGCGCGCAGGCCGGGCCGATGGCGTCGATCGTGACACCGGAGAGCAGGACGACCGTGAAGTCGTCGAGGCCGGAGAGGAGGTAGCGGATGGTGTGGGTCTTGCCGGTGCCGGGCGGGCCGTAGAGGAGCAGGCCGCGGCGCAGGTGCTGCCCGGCCGCGCGCAGCCGTTCCCGCTGCCGGGCCACGCCGACGACCTGCCGCTCGACGCGGTCGAGGAGGCCGGGCGGCAGGACGATGCCGTCGCGGGTGAGGTCCGGGCGGCGGTGGAAGCGGAACGGGCCGAGGCCCTCGCCGAACGCCGAGCCCTCGAAGGACAGCACCTGCCCGCGGAAGATGTTGTGCTCGCGCACCAGCGCGTCCACCCCGGCCAGCAGCCGCTTCGCGGTGTCACGGGACGCGGCGAGCACTTCCAGCTGGACCTTCTCGTGGCCGTACTCGTCGCTCGGGCCGCGGAGCAGGACGACATAGCGCTCCTCGCCGCCGTCGGCGTCGCGCTCCACGCCCAGGTAGAACCCGAAGGACACGCAGGCGAGTTCGGCGTCCGCCGAGACCGGCAGGTGGGCGTAGTCGACGGCGCCGATCACGAACTTGTCGTAGCGGTCGGCGGATTCGAGGATCTCGGAGAGCGTGTAGTGGCCGCGGTGGTCGGAGCCCGTCATGCCGATGAGCTCGTACGAGCGCCGCGCGCCGGTGAACCAGCGCTCCAGGGCCAGGTGCACGTTCGGGTGGTCGTAGGGCGCGTACGCCGCCTTGACCACCGGGACCTCGCCCGGCTCGATGCCGAGGTGGGCGCGCAGGCGGGCGGTGAGGTCGCGCTCGCCCCCGCGGTCGCTCCCCGGCCGCCCCGCCACCGCCTCGATGAACTGCGCGAACAGATCGCTCACGCGCTGGAGCTCCGCCTCCTCGCCGCCGCCGTCCCCGTCGTCCCCCGCGTACGAGGACACGATGCGTGTGGTCATGCGCCGTCAACTCCCCCGTTCTCCTGCCGCTGGTCCGGCAGTTCTGGACCTTCAGCGTGGAGGGGGCGGATTGACGGCGTCAACGCGATTACCGGCGCACCGGGGCGAGGGCGGACGGCGCCGGGCGGCTCCCGTGCCACTCCATCGGGGCGTTTGACCGGCGAACCCCCGTTCGCGGGAACCCCGTCGCGGGAACATGGCGCTGCTCCTGCGACCTCGGGGGAACCGTCGAACAGGGGATGCCCGTGACACCGCACCACCGCCTCGCCGTGCTCTCGACCGCCCTGGCCGCCGTCGCGCTCGCGGTCGCCGCACCAGGCGTCGACGCCGCCGAGTCCCACGCACCGGCCAAGTCCCGCGCGTCGGCCGAGTCCCGCGCACCAGCCGACGCCGCCGCCCCGCGCGGCACCCGCGCGATCGGCCCCTTCCAGGTCAGAAACCAGGGCGTGGGCCGCTGCATGGGCTTCCCGCGCGGTGACGACCGCATGCGGGTGTGGAACTGCACCACGGAGGCGTACCAGCTCTGGGACCTGGTCGCCGACGGCAACGGCGCCTACCACATGGTGACCCGCGGGGACGGCCGCTGCCTCGCGGGCTGGGCGCAGGGCCCGAACCGCTGGGCGACCTGGCTGTCGGACTGCGACCGCAGCTTCACGAACGTGGACCAGCTCTGGTACGTGCACCCGGTGCACTCGGCCGACCCGGCGCCGATCTCGAACCTCTTCGGCCGTGTCCTCGAGCCCGACCGCGGCTGGGGCGGCGTGAACGAGACGCCCGTCGTGATCTACGACAACGAGGGCCTGCCGAACCAGCAGTGGACCCTCAAGTACGCCCCGTGAGGCCCGCCCTCACTTGTCGGCGCGGTACAGCTTCAGCTCGCGGTTCACGAAGAGGTGGACGTAGCCGCAGCGCCAGCAGATCAGACCGGTCGCGGACTCGTTCGCCCACGCCAGGTTCAGCAGCTCCATGCCGGAGCTGTTGAGCTTCACCTCGCGGTTGCGGAACGTGTCGCTCTTGCAGACGTGACAGGTGATCCACATGTCGCCTATCGCGGCACGCATCGGCTTGGCCATGCTCCGTCCCCCTTCCCCCCGGGTCACCGGGCGAGCGTCGGCGCTGGTCAGACGCCGGTCGGCCACAGTAGCCGACCGGCGTCGCGCGGACGCCCCGGGGGCGGGTCAGCCGTGGGCGACCGGCTCCCGGTCCGCGTCCCGCACGGCCTCGGGCGCCGCCTCGACGGTCCTGCCCTTCCCCTTGCGGGGCAGCAGCAGGGCGACGAGGACGGTCCCCGCGCCGAGGATCACCGCACCGACCAGGCTCGTGTGGGCGACCGCGTCGGAGAACGACGAGCCGACGGCGTGCCGCATCTCCTGGGCGCCCTGGGCGAGTTCGGCGGCCTGGCCCTTCAGCTGCGCGGCCTTCCGGGGCGATTCGGCGCCCGCCGCCTGCTCGGCGAGCCCCCGGGCCTGCGCCCCGATGGCCTGGGCGACGCCGCCGCCCGCGCCCACCGAGTCCTGCGCCTGCGCCAGGGCGGACGCCGGGAGCTTGCTGCCCGCCGCCTCCTCCGCGAGCCCGTCCGCGTACGACGTGGCGAGCACCGAGCCGAGGACGGCGATGCCGAGGGAGCCGCCGAGTTCCAGCGAGGTGTCGTTGACCGCGCCGCCGACGCCGAGCTCCGATTCGGGGAACGCCCCCATGATCGCGTCCGTGCAGGGCGAGACCGCGAAGCCGAGGGACAGGCCGAGCAGAACGAGCGACGGAACGAAGTCCCCGTACGAGGAGGAGCCGTCCGTCGCCGTGAGCAGGGCGAGGGCGGTGGTGCCGCCGACCATGCCCGCCGTGACCATGACCTTCGCGCCGAGCTTCGGCGTGAGGAAGCCGGTGAGGGCCGAGCCGACGAACACGGCGCCCGCGAGCGGCAGCATGCGGATGCCGGTTTCCAGCGGGTTGTAGCCGAGGACGAACTGGAGGTGCTGGGTGAGGAAGTAGAAGGCGCCGAAGACGGCGACGAAGAACATGGCCACGGCCAGGTTCGAGCCGGAGAAGCCGCGGTCGGCGAACTTGCGGACGTCCAGGACGGGGCGCGGGTGCCGCAGCTCCCAGACGACGAAGAGGACGAGGCCGACGGCGGCGATCACGGCGGCCGTGACGGCGCTCGCGCCCCAGCCGAACCCGGGCCCCTCGATGATCATGTAGATGAGCGCCCCGATCCACACGACGGAGAGCAGCCCGCCGACGTAGTCGATGCGCCCGGCGTCCGGGGCCTTCGACGGCGGTACGAGGACGAAGGCGCCGATGATGGCGACGACGGCCACCGGGATGTCGATGAGGAACGTCGACGACCAGCCGTTGTTCTCCAGGAGCGCGCCCGCGATCAGCGGGCCCGCGGCGATGGCGACGCCGGACGTGGCCGCCCACAGCGTGATCGCCTTGGCCCGCTCCTCGCGCGGGAAGGTCGCGGCGAGCAGGGACAGCGTCGCGGGCATGATCATGGCCGCGCCCACACCCATCACCGCGCGCGCCACGATGACGGCGGTCGCGCTGTCGGACAGGGCCCCCGCTCCCGCGCCCGCGCTGAGCACGACGAGCCCGAGGACCAGGGCGCCGCGACGGCTGTACTTGTCCCCGATCGCGCCGAGCAGCAGCATCAGGGCGGCGTACGGGACGGTGTACGCGTCGATGACCCACTGCAGGTCGGAGCTGCTGAGGTCGAGGTCGCGGGTCATGTCGGGGGCCGCGACCGTGAGCGCCGTGTTCGCCATGACGGCGATCAGCAGGCTCAGGCAGAGCACGAGCAGCGCCCACCAGCGGCGGGCGTACGGCCGATCCGTCGTCTCGACCGGCTCCTTGATCAGCAAAGGCATCGGAGTCCACCCCTCGGGTATTTGCACACTGCTGTGCAATTGCACGACGCTGTGCAATGTACCGGACGGCCAGCCAATTTGCACAGTGGTGTGCAAGTGATGGGGCGGGCGGCAGAATGCCTCCATGACCCGTACGCAGCCGACACAGCCGACGCACCCGCCGAAGCCGTCCACCGGCCGGAGGGCCCCCACGGCCGCACCCGCCCCCGGCGGCCGCGCCGACGCCAACCGCCGCCGCATCCTCGACGTCGCCTTCGCCGAGCTGACGCGGGACCCGGACGCGTCCGTGGACCAGATCGCGCGCGCCGCCGGCGTGGTGCGCCGCACGGTCTACGGCCACTTCCCGAGCCGCGACGCGCTGGTCACCGCGCTCCTGGACGAGGCCGTGGAGTCGGTGATGGCCGCGCACGCCGCCGCGTACGAGGGCGTCGACGACCCGCGGCGGGCCATCGCGGGCGCGATGCTCGGGGTCTGGCGGGTGACCGCCCCCTACCGCTTCCTGCTCTCCCTCGCCCAGCGGGCCGTCAGCATGGAGGGCATCCGCGAACGCCTCGCCCCCATGCACGCGGCGGGCACCGCGATGGTCCAACGGGCCATCGACGAGGGCCACTTCACGACGGCCCTGTCGGCCCGAGCCCTCGTGTACGTCCTCGAAAGCATCGTGTTCAGCCTGATGGAGGCCGTGAACGACGGCGTCCTTGAGGGCGAGGAGGCGGGGCGCGCGGCGGCGGTCACGTTCTTGAGCGCGGCCGGAATGTCCATGACGGAGGCGACCGAGCTGGTGGCCGACGTGGCGTCGACGCGGGACTGACCTCGCGCTGGGGGCCATGTTCGGCCGGATGCCGTCTGTTCACGGACGGGTGAACGCCAATACCTTGTGCGGCCTTCGCGTTCTGTGGGGGTCTCGTGAACGGTCTGCGTGCGGTGGTCGTCTGCCTTGTGATCGCGTGTGTCGCGGTGGTGTCGCCGACCGCCGTGGCGTCGCCCGTTGTGACACCGGCCACCGCGCCGAGCTGGTCGGACGTGCCGGTGCCCGCCGCGGCCCCGCCGGTGACCGTGAAGGACCTCGCCGCCCGCGGTCCTGACGACGCGTGGGCGACCGGGTACGAGCAGGTCACCGACGGACTGCGGCCGATGCTCTACCGGTGGAACGGCTCCGCGTGGAGCCGGGACACGAGCTTCCCCGGGGCCGGTGAGCAGGGCTGGCTCGGCAGGGTGCAGTTCGTCGGCGACGAGGTGTGGATCTTCCACAACCGCGCCGGGGAGGGCGAGATCCTGCGCCGGTCGGCGTCCGGCTGGACCGCCGTCCCACTGCCGCAGACCCTGTGGACGTACCAGGACTTCACCGCCGTACCCGGTGCCGCGTGGGTGGTCGGCGAGGACAGCACCGGCCTGAAGGTGCTGCACTACGACGGCTCCGGCTGGACCGCGCAGTCCACGCCGGACGGCGTGCTGTACCTGATGGGGATCAAGGCGCGTACCGCCACCGACGTCTGGGCCTGGGCGTCCACCACCACCGGGACCACCGTCCTGCGCTGGGACGGCACGGCGTGGCGGGACGCGAAGGTGCCGCTGCCGTCGAACAGCAACGTGCACACGATCCTGCTCGAACGGAACGGGCGGGCCACGATCGGCGGCAGCCAGTACACCGACGGCAAGGCCCGCACGTACCTGATGACCTTCAACGGGCAGTCCTGGCGCACCAGTTACCCGCCGCTGGGCGACACCTACACCGAGTCCATGGTGCGCGGCCCGGACGGCGCGCTGTGGCTGCCGCTGCGCAGCGACCGCGCGTTCCAGTCGAAGTACGCGCGCCTGGACGGCCCCCGCACCACCTTCTCGTACGGCCCGCAGCGCCCGAACGCGATCGACGTGAAGCCGCGTGCGCTGACGAGGACCGGATCCTCGCTGCTGTCCTTCGGGACGGTCGAGATCTACGGCTCGAAACCGAACCTGATGAGCGAGCGGCTGGGAGGCTGACCATGGCACGCCGACTTCCCCTGGCACGCAGACTTTCCGCCGCGGCCCTCGCCGCCGCCCTGACCCTCGTGGGCCTGATGTCCTCGGCCTCGGCGGCGACGGACGCCCCGGCCTGGCAGCACGTTCCGGTCCCGGCGGACGTGCGCCCGCAGGCCGGGCTCAACGAGGCGGTGGCGTTCGGTCCCGACCGGGCGTGGGCGGTGGGCGCCGACGCCGTCGGCCGCGAGGCGCCGGGCTTCCCGCTGGTCCTGCGCTGGGACGGCACCGCGTGGCACCGCCAGCGCCTGTCCGGGGTCGGCTGGCAGGGCGAGCTCCTCTCCATCGCCGCGACCTCGCCGACGGCGGTCTGGGCGGTCGGCCGCGACGCGGCGGGCGGCGCCCGTCTGCTCCGCTTCGACGGCAAGGCCTGGTCGGACACCCGGCCGCCGCGCGGCGTCGAACTGACCAAGGTCGTCACGGGCGGCGGCGAGACCTGGCTGATCGGCACGCGCGACGGCGCCCAAGTGCTGCTGCGCCGGGACGGGCGCGGCTGGCAGGACGTGCCGGTGCCGCCGGGATCCGTGTACGGCCTGCACGTCCTGGCGGCCGACGACGTCTGGGCCGCGGGCGCCACCGGCTCGGGCGCGGCCGTCTCCCACTGGAACGGCAAGGAGTGGCAGCAGACGATCGTGTACGGCTTCCCGCGGGCCGCCGTGGGCAGCATCCTCGCGGTCTCGCCCACCGAGGTGTGGGCGGGCGGCACGGGCGGTTTCATCGGCGGCCCGCCCGGCAAGCCGATTCCCCCGCTCCTCGTCCGCTTCAACGGCGAGTCGTGGGGGACGGTGTCCATGTCCACCAACTTCGGCTCGGTCACCTCGCTGACTCCGTCCGCGTCCGGCGGCCTCGGCTGGGTAGCGATGGCCCGCTCCCTGAAGTGGGGCCCACCGGGCAGCAACCCGCCCCTCATCCCCGGACCGGACTTCCTCGCCTGGAACGGCGAGTCGTTCACCGGGTACGACGAACCTGCGGTGGCCGGCGAGAGCGAGTCGTCGTCGTTCCGCCTGGCGCCCGTACCGGGCACGGAACAGGTGTGGTCGGTCAGCCGCGCGGGCGGCCCCGAGGGCACGTTTGCGCCCCGCATTCTGCGGTTCGGCTAGCCCCTGCGGGGGCCCCTGCGGGGCAGGCGGGCGCGGATGGTCTTGCCCTGGTCCTGGTGCAGGAACCAGCCCACGTCGTAGGCAAGTTGACGTACGACGACCAATCCCCGCCCACCCTCCCCTGAAGCGCTCCGCGCCGCGCCCCCGAACCCCGGGAACTCCCGGACCGGGTCCGACACGTCGACGATGAGCCCGCCGTCCTCGGCGAGGGCGAGGCGCAGCCAGAGGTGGTGGCCCACCACCTTGCCGTGGCGCGCGGCGTTGGTGACGAGCTCGGAGACGACGAGTACGGCGTCGTCGATGTCGCCCTGCCATTGCCAGGAGGTCAGCCTGCGGCGCGTGTGCATGCGGGAGAGACGGGCGGCGGTCGGGGTCATGGGGTAGCTGGTGGACCAGTCGTGGGTGGGGAGGGCTGGGGAGGGTGGGGGTGGGGCGGTGGGGTTTGTCATGGGACTACGGTTGCGGGCCCCGGCGTTCGACTTCAATCGAACTCCGTTGAAATTTCAGAAAGGTGAGAATTGGACTATGCCCGAATGTGCACAAAGGCCTGCGCGGACTGTACGCGAGGTGTCACACTCCGCATGCGATACCAGCTCAGGCGCACAAGGAACCACAGGTGATGCACATGGCCGCCAAGCGCGGACGCACCGGGCAGAGGCTAGAACTCGGCCTCCAACTAAGGCAGTTGAGGGAGACCTACGGACTTACGCGGAAGCAAGCGGTGCAGGGGTTGCGGATCTCCGAGGCATCGTTGCTGCGGATCGAGAATGGGGACTTGAACTTCCGTAACGTGGGAGACCTGCGGAAGCTGCTGGCCAAATGCGAAGTCACCGATGAGGACATCATCGAGAAGCTGGTCGACCTCAACCGGGAGTCGGGGCGCCAGGATTGGCTGACGCAGTTCCGTGGGCTCATGCCAGCAGGGCTGCCCGGATTCGTCGGCCTGGAGCCCGAAGCGCGCAGCATGCGGGCGTACCATCCGACGCTTGTGTACGGGCTGCTCCAGACGGAGCGCTACGCGCGGGCGCTGCTCGAACTCCACAAACCCATCGAGGAGACGACCTCGGAGTTCGTCCGCACTAGCCTGGAAGTCCGGATGCGGCGCCAAGAGGTACTCACCCGGGAGAACCCGGTCAAGCTCCGCGCCATCCTCGGGGAGGCCGCCCTGCGCTATCCGGTCGGAGGAGCCGACGTGATGCGCGAACAGTACGAGAAACTGGCGGACTTGTCGTCCTGGGAGCACATCACCATCCAGGTTCTCCCCTTCCGTAACGGCTACCGCTCCACCAGCGACTTCGCCATCCTCGACCTCGGCGATCGCCTACCGGCCCGCGTCCAGATCGACAGCGCCTGGGGTGCGACCCACACGTCGGACAAGCGTCGCGAGGTTGACCGCTTCATCCGGCGATTCGACGCCATGGCAGCATCGGCCCTGCCACCGGAGGACACCCCGCAGTTCCTGCGCCAGTTAGAAGGAGAGCAGTAACCGTGCCTACTCATCCGCCCGTGCCTGAGAGCTCCTGGTTCAAGTCGTCGTACAGCGACGGCACCGGCCAGAACTGCATAGAAGTCGCCGACCTCACCCCGCACCCCGCCGGAGGCGTCGGCATACGCGACTCCAAGAACCCGGACGGCCCCGCCCTCCTCCTCGGCCTCCCCGCCTGGAAGGCGTTCGTCGCGCACGCCCGGCGCTAGCCGGGATTCCGGTCCAGCCATTCCTGCAGCTCCCGATGGCGGAACTGATACGCGCCGCCTACCACGCGGAGCAGACCCGCGTGGTAGGCCCAGGCCAGGAACGCGCCGGGGCGCGGGGGCACGCGGCCCAGCGCGGCGCCGACCAAGGGCGTGAGCCCCCGTGCGAGGCCAAGGCCAAGCACCGCGCACCCGCACGCAACGACGATGAAGACGACCCCGGCGAAACCGAACTGGGCCTCGCCGCCCAGGCCCATGAAGAACAGCACGACGGGCGAGACCAGCCAGGTCGGCCACGGGGTCCGCGACCACAGGCGGCCAATGGCGTCCAGGATGCGGGGCCCCGAGCCCGGCCCCAGGAATGCGCACGCCAGGGCGTAGAACACGGCGCCCCCCGTCGCGGCACCCGGCTCGAAGCCGCCGTCGGGCGTGAGGCTGCCGCGCGACGCGCCGACTCCGGCCGCCAAGAGCCCGCCCAGCAGCGCGAATGCCGTCAGGACGCCACGGCGCCACAGCACCACGGCAACGGCGAGGAGCACGACCAGGCCGACGTTCCACACCCCGGCACCGGTCTCCTCAGCGGTCCAGGCCGCCGCCCAGATCGGCACGGGTAGCGCCACGCAACCGAACAGGCCGCGTCCGCTGGTGTACACGTCGAAGGGCTCGTCCACGGCGTAGGCCAAGCCCCCGCCCAGCGCCGCCACGATCCCGAACACGTACCAGGTCTCCGGTGACACCGCCGCGTACGCGTCGCTGAACCGGGCCGCGGCGCCGAGCACGAGGAGCCCCGTGATCGCCGTGAGCAGCACGCCCCATCGCAGGACCTTGCGCAGCTGTTCCGGCCACCGCGGGCGCGGCTGGCGCACCCGCTCCGACGACCCGAGGGGAGAGTCCTCGCACAGCAACGCCCATGACAGGAAGGCCGCGCCCAGTGCCACCGGCCCCACCACCGACAGCGGCTCAAACAGGCCCCCATGCCGGACCCACCAACCCTCGGGCACGAGCCCGCGCACCATGGGCACGACGCACAGAGCGGCGACGACGGCCGACGCGACGGCCACCACCGAGACGACCCCGGTCACCCTCCCCCCGACCACCCGCCCGAGCGTCACGCCCCCGCGCTCCGCCGCCCCGGCCATCCGCCCCAGCCACCGCCGCACGGAATCCGCCTCGTACTCCCGCTCCCTCCCCCACACCGACCGACCACCGGAGAGACTCTTCCGCGCCTGCCGCACCGCCGCGTTGGCGGACCGCGTGGCCGCCGGAACGTAGCGCGCGAGCAGCTGCTCGCGGATCTCGGCGGCCGAGGCGCCCGCGGCGGGTGGCGGCGCCGTCGGCTCCCCGTACACGGCGAACGCGAGGCCCAGATAGAACGGCGAGCTCAACGCCTCGGCCACGGCGCCGTCCCGCATCGCGTCCACGACCGCGTCCATCGGTGAACTCCGGCCGTCGGAGCGGAGATCGACGTACTGACGGGCCTGATCGGCGTCGACGCCACCGATCCGCAGCCGCGCCGCCTCGCGCAACCAGGCGTGCCGCGCGGACAGTTCCTCGTACCGCCGCTCGCGGCAGGTGAGGACGAGGGGCGCGCTGCCGCCCACGGACTGGTAGGCGTTGAGCTCGGCGAGGGCGTCGCTCGCGCGGTCGGGCCGCGCGTCGTCGGGGTCCATCTCGTCGAGCCCGTCGAGGACGGGGACGACGAGCCGCCGCGCGACCAGATCGGCGGCGGCCGCGCCCGGCACCTCGTACGCCTTGACGAGGCTGTCCTTGAGCCACCGCTCGAAGCCGCCGACGGTCCGCCGGCGCCCCCACCAGCGGCGCCGGGTCCGCGCCGGGGGCAGGTCACGAATGGCGAGCCGGACCGGCACCGGGTCCGTCTCCGCCCGCACATCGAGAAGCCGTACGACGAGGTGCACCGCGAGGACGGTCTTCCCGGCGCCGGGCTCCCCCGTGACGACGAGGCGGCCGGGCGCGGCGCAGTACCAGGCGGCCACGTCGGAGAGCCGCTGCCGTCCGGACGGCTCGGCGCCACCGCGCCGTGGGGTCACGTCCACCGGCAGATCGATGAGGTGCGCGCCGGTGCCCAGCATGTGGGTGCGCTCGGCGACCTCCACGTCCTGGACGGCGCGGGCGAGTCGGTCGAGGGCGACCGCGCGGGCGTCGGCCGCCTGTTGGAGCCGCAGCGCGCTCAGGCCGACGACGGCGCCGACCAACGCGCTGAAGATGCCGAGCGGCAACCCGAGCACGCCCGCGACGTCCTGCGACTCCATCGCACCGTTCCGCCACACGGACAGGGCCGCCCAGCCGCACCCGGCGACCAGCACCACGACCCCACTGCCGAGCGCCCACCGCAGCCCTCTGGATCCCCCCACCCCCTCACCGTAGTGACCGAAACCCAGCGGGCACACCCGAGGACGCCGTACCGTACAAGTCGATCACCGCGACGTTGCGGTGGCACACAGATCGCCTGGCGACACGGCACGTGACACGGGGAGGAGCACGCATGGCGTGGGAGGAGTGGGAGCAGCTCAAGGCCGACGCGGTCGCGCGGCACTCAACGCAAATGCAACTGAACCAGACAGAGCCATCGACCGGGGGCGACTCCGGCACGCTCGTGTCGAACAAGGCGGCCTGGAACAAGGCGGGCCACGAGGTCCGCTCGTTCCGCGAGTCCATCGGCAAGGCCGTCTCAGCACTGAACGACGGGCAGAACGGCCTGGGTTCGGACAGCGGCTGCCGAACGGCCGCCGCCCAGAAGGAGGTCCACACCTCCTGGGAGGGCTACGTGAAGAAGGTCAGCGGGCGCTGCGGCAGGCTCGCGGGCCTCCTTGAGAAGGTCGGCAGCGACCAGATGAAGACCGATGAGGCCATAATGGTCGAGATCGGCAACCTGAAGGTGGCCTACAGCGACACGCCCGCCATCGGCGGCCAGGGCAAGGGGCGGTAGTCGCACGTCATGGATCTTGCGACACTCAAGGCCCTCAAGCCGACCGAGTACGGGGAGGCGGCCAACGGCTACCGCCGCACCTCGGACATGGCGCGCGCGGCCCAGGACCGCGTGACGAACCAGATCGCCACGGCCATGCGAAAGTCCCTGAAGGGCAAGGCGGCGACAGCGGCGATCGACCAGTTAATGGAACTGGCAAAGAACTTCCACTACATCCAAACGGAGTGCGGCCTGGTCAGCTCGGCCCTGGACGCGTTCTCGTACGAGATGGAAGCGGCCAAGAAGAAGCTGGACGGCGCCCTGGCGGACGCCAAGGCGGGCGGCCTGACCGTGCACGCGGACGGCTCGGTCAGCTATCCGCCGGGCGGCGAGAAGGACAAGGACGGCAAGACGCCGGAGGGCGGCAAGGCCACCGGCCTGACGGACGACACCGCGTCCGCCGTCGGCCGCCAGGCGGCCAACTTCAACCCCAATCCCAAGGCCCGCCTCGCCCAGGACTGCGCGGACACGATCGCGACGGCCCTCAAGGAGGCGACGGAGGCCGACACGAAGTGGGCCCCGAAGCTCCAGGCCCTGAAGGCCGACGACGACCTGACCGTCAGCGACCGCGACTGGGCCGACGCCGCGTCGGACACCAAGGGTGTGAAGGCGGCGGGCAAGGACTACCTGGACTCGATGCCGCAGCCGCCCGGGAAGGGCGACCCGAAGGCCAACGCGGAGTGGTGGAAGGGCCTCGACGCCGACCAGAAGGCCGCGTGGATCGCCATGCGCCCCAACTCCGTCGGCAACCTGGACGGCCTCCCCTCCACGGTCCGCGACGAGGCCAACCGCATGGTCCTCGCCGAGGCCCGAGGTTCCGCGCAGGTCGAGTACGACGCCTGGCTGAAGAAACACCCCGAGCCCACCCGCCTCACGAGCTACATCAACCCCATGACCGGCACGATCATGAAGAACGTCAAGGTCGACAGCGTGGCGTGGAAGGAGTGGGAAGAGGCCCGCAAGAACGCCCACAAGTCCCTCGACGGCATGGACGCGATCCAGAAGCGCTTCGACCAGACCGGCACGAAGGGCCTCCCCGAGGCGTATTTGCTGGGCTTCAGCACGGAGGGCGACGGCCGCGCGATCCTCGCCAACGGGAATCCGGATACGGCGGATCATCAGGCGGTCTACGTCCCGGGGACGACGGCGGAACTCGGCAAGGTCGAGGGGGACATCAACCGCTCGGTCAACGTGTGGCAATCGGCGGACGCCAAAGCCGACGGGAAGTCCGTCTCGACCATCACCTGGCTCGGATACGACGCCCCCGACTCCGTCGTCAAGGACGCGCCGTTCGAGCACTACGCGTACGACGGCGCGCCGGCGTTCAACCGCTTCCTGGACGGCCTCGAAACGTCACACACCGGCGACGCGGCACCCCACCGCACCGTGATCGGCCATTCGTACGGCACGACGCTTGTCGGCGCGGCGGCCCAGACCGGGGATCTCAACGCCGATGACGTCGTCTTCGCGGGCAGCCCCGGCGTCAAGGTGTCGGGCGCCGACGAGATGGACGTTCCCAAGGGCCATGTGTGGAACGAGGAGGCCAAGGGAGACGTGGTCCCGGACCTCGGCCGCTACGGACACGGCGGGGACGGCTTCGTCATCCCCAGCGACGAGAAGTTCGGCGCCAACCAGATGACCACGGACACGGAAGGCCATAGCGGTTACTGGGACGAGGGCTCCAGAAGCCTGCAGAACCAGGCCCTTGTGGTGGTCGGGAAGGAGGACGACGTGAAGTTGAAGCCGCCACCCGATCCCTTGGCGAGTGAAGAAGTACGGCGTGCGAAGTAGGAGACCCCAGACGTGAAGACCACAACGCGTGCCGCCGTGCTCGCCGTGCCCCTTGTACTCACGACCCTCACCGGATGCAGCATGACCGACGACAAGAACGATGGCGTCCCGTCCGCAGGGACGAGCACCTCGCGTGACGCCTCCGACGCGATGAAGAAGGTCTCGAGCGGTATCTACGACCTGATCGGCGTGAAGGGAAAGGCGTCCGACAACCAGCCGGGAGTCTCGGACTGCTCGGGCAAGGACTCGAAGAAGTACTTCCGCATCTTCCATCCCTGGAGCTTCACCCCCGCCTCGGCGAGCGACCTCGACGAAGCGATGGCACGGCTCAAGAGGGAACTGCCCAAGCACGGCTGGAAGATCGTCGAATACGGGCCGGACACCAGCAAGAACAAGAACATCAACCTGACCGCTGACAACGACAGGAAGAAGGTCAGCGTCAACATCATCAAAATGTCGAAGAACGACCCGCCGATGCTGAGCCTGGACCTCGTGTCGGGCTGCTACAAGACCCCGGACGGCGAAGAGATCGAACGCTACTAGGAACTCATGGCGAGCCTCGGCGGTCTTGCGCCGGTGGGCTCCCGCGCACAGCACGGGAGCCCACCGGCGAGTGCTGGTTACCAGCCTGTCATGACAGTTCCGAGCGCCAGCGGTACGGCGACGAGTGCCACGAGCTTCGTCCGCATGGCACGACCGTCGTCCTCGGCGGCCAGTCGGCACACGGCGAACGCGGCGACGATGCCCAGGGGGAACAGGATCGCGGCGGACTCGTCCACGCCGGCCCGCGTTCCGCCCACGTAGGCCGCGGACCACGACCCCGCCAGACCTACGATCATGGTGAAGAACACCTTGCCCGCGCTGAACCACTCACGTTCCATGAACTCGACGAGTTCTCCGAAACGCGTTCCACGGCGGCGCTTGCGCACGGCTGCGACGAGGAAGGCCGCCATGAGGGCGACGCCCGCGCCGAGGAAAACCCAGCGCAGGGCGGCTGCGATGATCTCCATTGCGACCTTTCCCTACCAGCAGTTCTTGATGACGCCGTCGACTCCCAGCATGCCGATGGCGATAGCACCCAGACCCGCACCGGCTTCTTCGAAGACCTCCGTGATGCCCTTCTTGAAGGTCTTGCCCTTCTTCTTCTTGTCGCGGATCTTGTTGATGACCTTCTTGATGCCGCCGAGCTTGTCGATGGCCTTCTTCATCTTGTAGATCTTGGCGACGGCGAAGATGTTGGACCCGATGGCCTGGAGGATGCCCTTCGCGCAGCCGCCCATGCTGAAGGCGTACAGCACTGCGCCGCCGGCGTCGGTGCCTGCGACCTTCTTCTCCAGCCACGCCTGGGTGGCCTCTTCGCCCTGGGCCAGGACGCTGTCGGGGATTTCACTGATCGTGGTGAAGAGTTCCTCGACCCCGACGAGGACTTCGTCCTCGGTACCGAGTTCTTCCAACTGTCCTGCGTCGCCTGCGAGCAGGCGGAGCGCGTCGGCCTTGAGCGGAGCGCTCTGGGCGACCGCCGCCTTCTCGGCGACGGCGTCGGCGGCGTGTGCGGTACCGGCACCGGCGACGGCGACAGCTCCCGCCACAACAGCGGAGATCACAGTCGTGCGCATGCGCAGAGCTTTGCGGTTCACGTACAGTCCTTAGTGCGTTTCAGGCGCACGAGGGTGAGGCCCGGTGATGCATCGTGGCCTGCGAAACCGGATGGCTTCGCCGGGCCTCCCCCCGCGCATCGACTTACTCCAGCGGTTTGGTCAGAACCGCCGGGATCGGGCGATCAAGACGCTAACCCGAACCCAAAGAAGGTTCAAATTTCCATAAAGTGAGCCCTCTCACGCATTTCTGACGGAACGTGACACAACAAATCCGCATCAGAGTTGGATCTTCCGGCCCGTCCGGCCCTCACTCCGCCAGCAACCACCGATACACAAGCTCAGGCCGACCCACGTGACCGTACTGAGGGCTGCGCGTGGCGCGCCCCGTGGTGACCAGGTGTTCCAGGTAGCGCCGCGCCGTGATCCGGGAAAGCCCCGCCGCGTCGGCGGCGACCGCGGCCGTGAGGCCATCCGCCGCCGCGTCCTGGAGCGTCCGCGTCACCCGCTCCAGGGTGGGGCCGCTGAGCCCCTTGGGCAGCGTCGCCGGCGCGGGCGCCCGCAGCGTCGCGAGCGCCCGGTCCACCTCGTCCTGCCCACTGGCCTCCCCCGCCGCGCCGCGGAACTCCGCGTAGCGGGTGAGCCGATCCCGCAGGGTCGCGAAGGTGAACGGCTTCAGGACGTACTGGATGAACCCGAGCGACACCCCTTCGCGCACGACCGCCAGGTCACGGGCCGACGTCACGGCGATGACGTCGGCCTTGTGCCCCGCGGCACGCAACGACCGCGCGAGGGCGAGACCGTGGCCGTCGGGCAGGTTGAGGTCGAGGAGGATCAGGTCGATGGGGGTGCGGTCGAGCGTGCGGCGGGCCTCCGCGGCCGTGTGCGCCGTGGCCGCCGCCTCGAAGCCGGGCACCCGGTTGACGTACAGGACGTGGGCGTCGGCCGCGACGGGGTCGTCCTCGACGACGAGGACCCGGATCAAGGGGTGCTGAGTCATCCGCTGGCCTTTCCGCCGGTCTGTCTGTCGGCCTGACCGCCGGTCGTGGCGGTGAGAGGCAGGCGCGCCGTGAACCGCGCGCCGCCGCCGTCCCGCTCCGTGAGGGTCAGTGTGCCGCCGTTGCGCGTCGCCGCCTGGTGGGCGAGGGCGAGTCCGAGGCCCCTGCCGTCGGGGGACTTCGTCGACCAGCCCCGCGTGAAGACCGCGTCCCGGTGGGCGGGCGGCACGCCGGGACCCGTGTCGGTGACGCGCAGGAGCAGGCCGTCGGACTCCGCGCGGACGGTCACCGTGACGCGCGGCGACGCCGAGCCCTGCGCCGCGTCGAGGGCGTTGTCGATCAGGTTGCCGAGGATCGTGACCAGGTCGCGGGCGGGCAGCGTCGGCGGGAGCATGCCGTCGTCGATGCCGGTGTCGGCCGAGACGACGAGCTCCACGCCGTGCTCGTTGGCCTGGGCGGCCTTGCCCAGGAGGAGGGCCGCGAGGACCGGTTCGCTGACGGCCGCGACGACCTGGTCGGTGAGGGCCTGGGCCAGCTCCAGCTCGGCCGTGGCGAACTCGACCGCCTCGTCCGCGCGGCCCAGCTCGATGAGGGACACGACGGTGTGCAGCCGGTTCGCGGCCTCGTGGGCCTGGGAGCGCAGGGCGCGCGTGAAGCCGCGCTCGGAGTTCAACTCACCGGTCAGGGACTGGAGTTCGGTGTGGTCGCGCAGGGTCACCACGGTGCCCTTGCGGTCGCCGCCCGACACCGGCGAGGTGTTGACGACGAGCACCCGGTCGGCCGTCAGGTGCACCTCGTCCACGCGCGGCCGGGTGTCCAGGAGCGCGCCGGTGAGCGGCGCGGGCAGGCCGAGGTCGGTGACGGCGCGCCCCACGACGCCTTCGGGGGCGCCGAGCAGTTCGCGGGCGCCGTCGTTGGCGAGGGCGACGCGCCGCTGCCCGTCGAGCATGAGCAGCCCTTCGCGCACGGCGTGCAGCGCGGCCTCGTGGTAGTCGTGCATGCGGCTGAGCTCGGCGGCGTTCATGCCGTGGGTGCTGCGGCGCAGACGCGCGTTGATGACGTACGTACCCACGGCGCCGAGCACCAGCGCCCCGGCCGCGACGCCGAGCAGCGGCACCAGCTGCTCGCGCGCCTTGGCGCTGATCTCGTCGATGGTGATGCCCGCGCTGACCAGGCCGACGATCCGGCCCCCGTCGCGGACGGGCGTGACCACGCGGACCGACGGGCCGAGGGTGCCGGTGTAGGTCTCGGTGAAGGTCTGGCCGCGCAGCGCCTCCGCGGTGTGGCCGAGGAAGCGCTCGCCGATCCGGTCCGGGTCGGGGTGGGTCCAGCGGATCCCGCGCCGGTCCATGATCGTGACGAAGGCGACGCCGGTGTCGCGCTGCACCCGGGACGCGTACGGCTGGAGCTTCGCCGTGGGGTCCGCCTCGCGGATCGCCGCCCGTACCGACGGGGCGTCCGCCACCGCGCGGGCGGCCGCCGTGGCCTGTCTGCGCGCCGCCTCCTCCGCCTGGTGCCGGTCGCTGAGATACGTGAACAGGGCACATCCGGCCACCACCACCGCCACGAGGACCACCTGCATGGCGAAGAGCTGACCGGCGAGGCTGCGGGGGCCGCGGGGGCCGAGCGGGCCGCGCTTGCGCAGGGGTGGGCGGGGGGCCTGGGGCATGCTGCCAGTCTGCCGCGCCCCGCGCGCCTGGCCTAAAGCGACCGGTGGACAACGCGTACGCCCCCAGGAGCACCGTCCGCGCGAACTCAATGAACGCAAGGGTGACCCGCCTCACACACCGGGAGATAGTCACCCGGAATCGCCAGGACGTGAGCCGCACGACTCGCGAGGACGCAGTGGTCGTAGTCGCCCAAGGAGGCACCCGTGGCAGATGGACGTACGGCGGCGGAGGCCGCCGGGACCGGCACCCCACCCGTGAAGCGTGACCGTACCCACTACCTCTACATCGCCGTCATCGCGGCCGTACTCATCGGCATCGCGGTCGGCTTCATCGCGCCGGACTTCGCCAAGGAGCTCAAGCCGCTCGGCACCGGCTTCGTGAACCTGATCAAGATGATGATCTCGCCGATCATCTTCTGCACGATCGTGCTCGGCGTGGGTTCGGTCCGGCAGGCCGCGAAGGTCGGCAAGGTGGGCGGGCTCGCGCTCGGCTACTTCGTCTGCATGTCCGTGGTCGCGCTGGCCATCGGCCTGGTCGTCGGCAACATCCTGCACCCCGGCTCCGGCATGGACCTGACCGAGTCGGTCAAGGGCGCGGGGCACACCGCCGCCAAGAGCGCGGACGAGGGCCTGGTCGACTTCGCGCTCGGCATCATCCCGACCACGATGGTCTCCGCCTTCACCAAGGGCGAGGTCCTCCAGACCCT
Source organism: Streptomyces sp. NPDC059003 (assembly GCF_042740445.1). Lineage (NCBI taxonomy): Bacteria > Bacillati > Actinomycetota > Actinomycetes > Kitasatosporales > Streptomycetaceae > Streptomyces > Streptomyces sp. NPDC059003. The sequence continues at coordinate 66,138 of NZ_JBHYJH010000029.1, forward strand.
GCTCGTGGCCCTCCTCGTCGGCTTCGCCCTCCAGGCGATGGGCAGGACGGGCGAGCCGGTCCTGCGGGGCGTGCAGCACATCCAGAAGCTGGTCTTCCGCGTCCTCGGCATGATCATGTGGGCGGCGCCGATCGGGGCGTTCGGCGCGATGGCCGCCGTGGTCGGCGAGACCGGTACGGATGCCTTGCGGGCGCTGGCCACGATCATGATCGGCTTCTACGTGACGTGCGCGCTGTTCATCGTGCTCGTGCTCGGCACGCTGGTGCGGGTGGTGGCGGGGGTCAACCTCTTCAAGCTGCTGAAGTATCTGGGCCGGGAGTTCCTGCTCATCCTGTCCACGTCGTCCTCGGAGTCCGCGCTGCCGCGTCTGATCGCGAAGATGGAGCACCTCGGGGTGAGCCGGCCCGTCGTCGGCATCACCGTGCCGACCGGGTACTCCTTCAACCTCGACGGCACGATGATCTATCTGACGATGGCGTCGCTGTTCATCGCCGACGCGATGGATCAGCCGCTCGGGGTGGGCGAGCAGATCTCGCTGCTGCTGTTCATGATGATCGCGTCCAAGGGCGCGGCGGGTGTTTCCGGGTCCGGCATCGCCGTCCTGGCGAGCGGCCTGCAGTCGCACAAGCCCGCGCTGGTCGACGGGGTCGGGCTGATCATCGGCGTCGACCGCTTCATGAGTGAGGCTCGGGCGCTGACGAACTTCGCGGGTAACGCGGTGGCGACGCTGCTGATCGGTACGTGGACGAAGGAGGTCGACCGGGAGCGGGTCTCCCTTGTCCTCGACGGCAAGCTTCCGTTCGATGAGCGGACGCTGCTGGATGACGAGGCGGAGGATTCCGGGGGGCGGGGGCCGGTGGTGATGGAGAAGGCGGGGGTGTAGCCCTCGCGGGGCGCCCCAGACCCGCCCCTTCCCGAACCAGGGGGCTGCGCCCCCTGGACCCCCGCTCATCGCGCTTCGCGCTCGTCCTCAAACGCCGGACGGGCTAAAACTTCTGCCGCACCGGCGAGATTTTTAGCCCCTCCGGCGTTTGAGGAGCGGGGTCTGGGGCGGAGCCCCAGTTCGGGAAGGGGCGGGATTGGGGGGCCGCGCAGCCGCGCCCTCCTGCACGGGCATTGACCCTCCCGACAGCAACCGCTTACGTTCACCGGCAGCAGCCGCTCCGTAGGAGGTCGTGCCGTGCGCCCCACAGCAACCACCCCCGTACTCCTGGCCACCGTACTCGCCGCCTCCGCCCTCACCGCCTGCGGCGGCGGCTCCGGCGACGACCCGGACACCGTGAAGGTGTCGTACAAGCAGTCCATGGACAACAAGATCCGCGTCATGGACACGTTCCTGGAGTCGATGAAGAAGCAGTTCGAGAAGGACCACCCGGGCAAGAAGGTGAAGCTGGTGCCGATCAAGGCGCCGGACGCCGAGTACTACACGAAGGTCCAGCAGATGATGCGGTCCCCGAAGACCGCGCCCGACCTGGTCTACGAGGACACCTTCCTCATCAACTCGGACATCACCAGCGGGTACTTGAAGCCGCTCGACCCCTACCTGGAGAAGTGGCAGGAGTGGCCGAAGTTCATCGACACGGCCAAGACGGCGGCGCGCGGTGAGGACGGCAAGACGTACGGCGTGCCGGACGGCACGGACACGCGCGGCCTGTGGTTCAGCAAGGACATCTTCAAGAAGGCGGGCCTGCCGCAGGACTGGCAGCCGAAGAACTGGGACGAGATCCTCGACGCGGCCCGGACCGTCAAGGAGAAGGTCCCGGACGCCGTCCCGTTGAACGTGTACACGGGCAAGCCCGGCGGCGAGACGTCGGCCATGCAGGGCATGGAGATGCTGCTGTACGGGACGGGCAAGGACCCGCTGTACGACCCGAAGGCGAAGAAGTGGGTCGTGGGCGGCAAGGGCTTCAAGGACTCGCTGAAGTTCGTGGAGACCGTCTACAAGGAGAAGCTCGGCCCGGACGTCGAGGACGCCCTCGACCCGAACATGGCCACGCGGGTGCGCGGCGACTTCCTGCCCAAGGGCAAGCTCGCCATCAACCTCGACGGCTCCTGGCTGCCGCAGGACTGGCTCAAGGGCTCGGGCCACGAATGGCCGGACTGGTCCAAGGAGTTGGGGCTCGCGTACATGCCCACGCAAACCGGCCAGGCGCCCGGCAAGGTGAGCATGTCGGGCGGCTGGACCTGGGCGATCCCGGCGAAGGCGGGCAACGCCGACCTCGCCTTCGAGTTCATCGAGACCATGCAGACCAAGGAGAACGCGAAGAAGTGGTACATCGCGAACTCCGGCATCTCGGTCCGCGAGGACGTCGCGAAGGACCCCTCGTACGTGAAGGCGCAGCCCGGCATCAAGTTCTTCACCGATCTGGTGGCGTCGACGCACTACCGCCCGGCCTTCCCCGCCTACCCCAAGGTGTCCACCGCGATGCAGGAGGCGATGGAGCAGGTCACCACCGGTGACGGCTCCGTGGACAAGGCGGCACGAGGGTACGACGAGGAGGTCGAGTCCGTGACGGACGGCAAGGTGATCGAGCGGTGACGGCGCCGCGGGGCCGCAGACGCCTCGCCCGCTCCCTGGTCCGGGCCCTGCCCGTCTCGCCCGCCGTCGTCCTGATGCTGCTGTTCCTCGCGGGCCCCATCGGCTACTGCGCGTACATCGCGTTCACGGACCTCCAGCTGACCGGGCAGGCGCACGAGAGCTTCGTCGGGTTCGAGAACTTCCGCACGGCCTTCGACGACGAGGACTTCGTCAACGCGGTCTGGCTGACGCTCGTCTTCACGTTCCTGTCGTCGATCGTCGGCCAGAACACGCTGGGCCTGGCCCTGGCGAGCCTGATGCGGCGGGCGTCGAAGCCGGTGCGCACGCTCACGGGGGCGGTCGTGATCGCGGCCTGGGTGATCCCGGAGGTGGTGGCGGGCTTTCTGCTCTACGCCTTCTTCCGGCGCGACGGCACCCTCAACGCGATCCTCGACCTCCTCCATCTCCCCTCCCAGAACTGGCTGTTCACCCTCCCCATCCTCGCGGTGTCGTTCGCGAACATGTGGCGCGGCACGGCCTTCTCGATGCTCGTGTACTCCGCCGCCCTGAACGAGATCCCGCAGGAGATCACCGAGGCCGCCGAGGTGGACGGCGCGGGCGGCTGGCGCCGCATGTGGCACATCACGCTCCCGATGATCCGCCGCTCCATCGGCACCAACCTGATGCTCAACACCCTCCAGACGCTGTCCGTCTTCGGCCTGATCTGGGTGATGACGCGCGGCGGCCCCGGCAATCGCAGCCAGACCCTCCCCCTGTTCATGTACGAACAGGCCTTCCAGAAGAGCATGATCGGCTACGGCACGGCGGTGGCGCTGCTCCTGCTCCTCGTGGGCTCCCTGTTCTCGCTCGTCTACATGCGTCTGCTGCGCACGGAGGTCTGAGTGTCCACACGCCGTACGCAAAGCCGTGCGCTCGCGGCGAACATCGGCCTGCTCGCGGTGGCGGCGGCGTTCGCGGTGCCGCTCGCCTGGGTGGTCCTCTCCGCGCTCGACCCCAAGGCCGACGTCGGCGTGAAGACCCCGGACGGCATCACGCTCGACAACTTCGACGCGGTCCTGACCGACGAGATCACCTTCACGCCGATGCTGAACAGTCTGATCCTGTGCGGCGGCGGCACGCTGCTCACGGTGGTGGGGGCGGCCCTCGCCGCGTATCCGCTGTCGCGCTACAGCTCCCGCCTCAACCGCCCCTTCATGCTGACGATCCTCTTCGCGACGAGCCTGCCCATCACGGCGATCATGGTTCCGGTGTACGCGCTCTTCGTACGCGTCGACCTAATCGACACGATGCAGGGCACGATCTTCTTCTTCGCGGCGTCCCAACTCCCGTTCGCCATCTGGCTGATGAAGAACTTCATGGACGGCGTGCCCAAGGAGCTGGAGGAGGCCGCCTGGACCGACGGCGCGTCCCCCCTCCAGTCCCTGATCCGCATCCTGCTCCCCCTGATGGGCCCCGGCGTCGCCGTGGTGACCGTCTTCTCCTTCGTCATGATGTGGGGCAACTTCTTCGTCCCCTTCATGCTCCTGCTGTCCCCCGACCAGATGCCCGCCGCCGTGAGCATCAACGACTTCTTCGGCAGCAAGGGCGCCATCGTCTACGGGCAGTTGGCCGCGTTCTCCGTCATCTACTCGACGCCGGTCATCCTGCTGTACGTGCTGATCGCGCGGCGTTTGGGCGGGGGGTTCGCGTTGGGCGGCGCGGTCAAGGGCTGAGGCCGGTGCCCTGCCGGGGGCTCCCCAATCCCGCCCCTTCCCGAACTGGGGGCTCCGCCCCCAGACCCCCGCTCCTCAAACGCCGGAG
>NZ_JBHYJH010000030.1:0-32119 GCF_042740445.1 Streptomyces sp. NPDC059003
CCGTTCCCCCTCCGGCCGGAGGGGGAAAGGGCCACAGCCCGTCGTCCGTGGTGCGTTGCTCAGTCGGGCCGGCCGAACAGGGCGCAGCCGACCGTGCCGTCCCGGTCGATGCCCGTGAGCAGCGCCAGATCTCCCGGCCGGGACCAGTTGGCCGCGGCGGACAGCGCCGCCGACAGCTGCAGTCCGGCGGATGCGGCGAACGCGTCGCCCAGCAGCGGACGGCAGTGCAGCCACCGCGGGTCCGCATCGCCCAGCACCGCGCGGATGCCCGCCTCCTCCTGCTGCGCGTGCTCACCCAGCGGCACCACCAGGCGGATCCGGTCGGCGGTGGCGCCCGCCTTGGCGAGCGCGGCCCGCACACACGCGGCGAGTTCGGCACCGCCCTCCACGGCCGGCTCTGCCGCCGCCCTGAAGTGCGTCGCCGCCACCGTGGCCACCGGCACCCGCCCGGCCGCCGCCGCCTCGGCGGCCGGCTCGAGCAGCGCGACCACACAGCCCTCGCCCAGCGGCGCGGGCAGCTCGCGGCCGCCGCTCACCGCGTCGGCCAGCATCGCCCGCGCCGGCGAGCACTCCTCGGTGGCACCGACCAGCAGGCGCCGGCAGTGGCCGCCCCGGCTCAGGCGGGCCGCGTAGCCGATGGCCACGAGCGCGGACAGCCGGCCTGCGGCGATGGTGGTGTTCGGACCCTTGAGCCCGTGCCAGATCGCGCTCTGCCCGGCGGCGCGGTTGAGGAAGGTGTCGGGAAAGCGCAGCGCGTCCACGTGATACGGCTTGGACGCGGTGAGCGCCCCCCGGGTGAAGTCCATGACGGTCTGCACGGTGCCCTGGCCGACCCCCAGGACGAGCCCGACGCGCTGCGGGTCCTCGGTGACCTCGGGCCCCAGCTCGCGCAGCAGGACGTCGATGGCCGTCGCGGCGAACGCCGTGGAGCGGCTCATCGTGCGCGTCCCCTTGCGCCCCAGGTGGTCGGCCGCCCGGAAGCCCGGCACCGTCACGGAGGGCACGGGCCCGCCCGCCCCTGCCTCCTCCACCTGCGCCGCGCGGCCCGACAGCAGGCCCTCGCGCAGCACGTCACGGCCCACGCCGTAGGCGCTCACGGCGGACCATCCCGACAGCACCAGCGTCCCGCCGCCCGGCGCCCCGCCGTCACGGTGGGCAAGCCGCGGCGATCCGCTCGCCTCGATCGTCGTCATGACACCTCCTGGTGCCGGCCCAGCAGCAGCACCACGTTGTTGCCCGCGAACGCGAGCGCGTTGTTCTGCACCACGTTCAGCACGGCCTCGCGCGCCTGGTTGGGTACGCAGTCCAGGCCGCAGTCCGGATCGGTGTTCGTGTGGTTGATGGTGGGAGGGATGAAGCCCTCGCGGATGGCGAGCGCGCACGCGACCGCGGCCAGGGCACTCGCCGCCCCCATGGCGTGCCCGATCATGCTCTTCACCGACACCGTCGGCGGCGGCACGTCGAACACCTGCCGGATCGCGCTGGTCTCGACCACGTCGTTGGTCGGGGTGCCGGTGCCGTGCGCCGAGATCAGGTCCACGTCCTCGGGCTTGACGCCGGCATTGGCCTGCGCGAGCCGCATGCACCTCGCCAGGCTGTCCTGGTCCGGCGCGACCGCGTGCCCCGCATCGCAGTTGAGCCCGTAACCGAGCACCTCCGCATAGATCCGCGCCCCGCGGGCCCGCGCCGAGCGCAGGGTCTCCAGGACCAGGACGCCACTGCCCTCGCTGGCCAGCAGGCCCTTGCGGTCCCGGTCGAAGGGCTGGCACATCTCCGGCGCGATCGTGCCGAACCGGTAGAACCCGGTGAACGTCTTGCGGCACACGGCATCCGCGCCGCCGCACAGCGCGACCTCGACATCGCCGACCCGCAGCGCGTCGAACGCGCTGCCGATCGCGTAGTTGCCGGCCGCGCAGGCCGTCGCGGTCGTCATGGTCTCCACATCGCGCAGCCCCAGTTCCCTGACCACGCCCGAGGCGAGCCGGCTGGCGTCAAGACGCCCGGCCAGGACGGGATCGAGCGTGCCGTGCGCCCACTGCTGTTCCGTCAGCGTGTCCAGGTCGCGCGTCTCGCCGTCGCTGGTGCCGATGGACACCAGCGCGCGACGGTCCCGCAGCTCCTGCAGGCCGAGCCCCGCGTCCGCGAGCGCCATCCGGGCGCCCGCGACCGCGAACTGGGTGGCCCGGCCAAGACCCTCCGGCTCCAGGTGCTCCAGCCACTCCTGCGGGCTGAAGCCGCTCACCTCGCACCCGATCGCGTGCGCGAAGCCGGTGGTGTCGAACGCTGTGATCGGCTTCGCCCCACTGCGTCCCGCCCGCAGACCGGCGCAGAAATCCTCCACTCCGGTCCCTATGCTGCTGACCACGCCAAGACCCGTGATCACCACGCGCTCCTGCTCCGCGTCCGCGCTCACTTCACCCCTCCTCGAGTCGTGAAAGCCCGCTCAGCGATGCGCGGCGAGCGCCTCGTCCACCACCGCGAACACGTTCTCGAGGCTGTCGAGCCGGTCCACCTTCCAGTCCTCGATCTCGATGTCGAAGGTGCGCTCCAGGGACGCACCGAGCGCCACGAGCCCCATCGAGTCGGCACCGAGATCCTTCTTGAAGGACGCGTCCGGCGTCAGGTGCTCCTCCTCGACGTCCAGGACCTCCAGCACGACGTCCTTGATGCGGGCCCGGTCCTCATCGGCCAGGGCGGACCCGGGCAGCGGTGCGGTCATGGTGTCTCCTTGGGTGAGGTCGGTCGGGGCACGGACGGCAGCCCGCGCCCGTGGTGGTGGGGCCGGTGGCGCTCACAGCACCGCGAAACGGGGCGCCGCCGAGCGGCCCAGGCCGGCTGCCAGCCGCTCGCGCACGGGGCCGAGCAGCTTGGGGTCGGAATTCAAAATGGCGAGCATGACCTGGTGCAGCCGCGCACCGGGATCGATGCCGAGCGAGCCCGCCAGCATGCTGCGGCCCTGCTCGTACAGGGCCAGGGCCTCCGCCTGGCGGTCGCAGCGGTACAGGGCCGTCATCAGCTGCGCACGGAAGCGCTCCTGCAGCGGGTACTGGCCCACCAGCTGCGTCAGCCTCGGCACCAGGGCGGCGTGCCCGCCGAGCGCGAGCTCGGCCTCGAACTGGTCGGTGAGCGCCGTGATCCGCAGTTCCTCCAGGCGCGGCCGGACGGCCTCGGCCAGGTGGCAGGTCACATCCGCGAGCGCGGGCCCGCGCCACAGCGACAGCGCCGAGGACAGCAGCGAGAACGCCGTCTCGTACGCGCCTGACTGAAGCGCCTCATGCCCGCGGTGCGCCCGGTCGGTGAACTCGGCGAGATCGAACCAGCAGGAACCGGTCTGCATCAGATAGCCCGGCGAGCGGCGCATGATCCGGGCATGCGGACCAAGGGCTTTGCGCAACCGGGAAACATAGGTGTAGATCTGGGCGTTCACGGTGGCGGGCGGCTTCTGGCCCCACAGGAAGTCACCCAGCTGCGAGTCGTACACCACCAAATCCTCGGCCAGCAGCAGGGCGCCGAGCACGGTGCGCTGCTTGGCGCCGCGCAGCGGTATCTGCCGCCCCGCGTGGTGCACTTCGACCTGCCCCAGAATTCGGAACTCCATCCACCCTCCGGTTGCGCCGCGGACCATGCCCGTAAATCCAGCGGAAGACTACGAAGACGCGATGACACACCGGTGACCGCGCACTGACACCGCCGCGCCCGCGGCCCCTCACGGACGGGCTCACACCCACGGGCGGCTCACGGGCGGTGCACGTTCACGGGCGGGCGGCGGGCGTGGTGGCGCGCCCGTAGCGGTCCATCTCGTGGAAGAAGCCCTCGATGACCTGCGCCTGGCCCCGGCGGCGCACCTCGTCGTGGACGAACTTGCCCACCGCCAGGTCCAGGACCCCCAGGCCGAACGGCGAGAACACCACGGGGCGGTCCGCCGGTACCGCCACCTGCCCGGTCATCACCTCGTACAAGGTGCCGTCGAGGAAGTCCCGGCTGCCGGTGAGCTGTTCGGTCAGGTGCGGGGAGGTGTCGGCCTTCAGGCAGTGCTCGACGTCGTCGACCACGTTCGCCGAGGCGAGCAGGACCTCGGGGGCCAGGTCGCGCAGCGACACGTTCAGCACGATCGGGTGGTGCGCGAACCAGTCCGGCTCGTGCACATGGGGAGCGGCCGCGACGGTCGCGAAGACGACCAGGTCCGAGGAGCGGATCAGCTCCTCGGCGCTCTCGTGCACGGCGATCCGGCCGGTCTCGGACGAGCCGTGCAGATACGTGCTGAAGTCCGCCGCGTACTCGGCGGACAGGTCGTGGACGCCCACCTCGTCGAAGGTCCAGCCGGTCCCGGCGAGATAGGTGTGGATGTGGCGGGCGATGAACCCCGCCCCGATGAACCCCACCCGCCGGGGGCGCTCGCGCCCCTGGGCCCGCGACAGCCGGTCCGCCGCGAGCACCGCGGAGGCCGCGGTGCGGGCCGCGCTGATGATCGAGCTCTCCAGGCAGGCCAGGGGATATCCCGTGTCGTGGTCGTTGAGCACGAGCACCGCGGAGGCCCGCGGGATGCCCGCCGCCACGTTCTCGGGGAAGCTGGAGATCCACTTCAGGCCGTCGACCCGCGTGTCGCCGCCGATGGACGACGGCAGCGCGATGATGCGCGACGAGGGGCGGTCGGGGAAGCGCAGGAAGTACGAGGGCGGGTTGACCGTGTCGCCCCGGCCGTGCACGTGGTAGGCCGCCTCGACCAGGTCCACCGTGTGCTGCTCCTGCCCGCTCAGCACGGCGTGCACCTGGGAGCCGGGCACCACGGCGAACGGCAGAACGAGATCTTCCTTGGTCATCCCACGACTCCCTTGCAGTGGCCGGGTGCTGCCGGATGTGTCCGGCGGCCCTTGAGGACATGGTCAACAGCAGCTCTGACAACACGCTGACATCAGCTGCCGGCCGCCCTCTCGCGGTACATCTCGGCCAGCAGGAAGGCCAGGTCCAGGGACTGCGTGTGGTTCAGGCGCGGGTCGCAGGCCGTCTCGTAGCGGTGGTGCAGGTGCTCGGCAAGGACCGCGTCGCCGCCGCCGACGCACTCGGTGACGTCGTCCCCGGTGAGCTCCACGTGGATGCCGCCGGGGTGGGAGCCCAGTGCGCGGTGCACCTCGAAGAAGCCGCGCACCTCGTCGAGGATCGCGTCGAAGCGGCGGGTCTTGTGGCCGCTGGCCGCGGTGATGGTGTTGCCGTGCATCGGATCGCTCACCCAGCACACCTGCGCCCCCTCCGCCTCGACCTTCTCCACCAGCGTGGGCAGCACCTCGCGGATCCGCTCCGCCCCGGCCCGCACCACGAAGGTGAGCCGGCCCGCCTCGCGGTGCGGGTCGAGGCGGTCCAGCAGGCCCAGCACGACGTCCGCGGCGACGGTGGGGCCGAGCTTGACCGCGATGGGGTTGGCCACGCGGGAGAAGAACTCCACGTGCGCCCCGTCCAGGTCCCGGGTCCGCTCGCCGATCCACAGCAGGTGCCCGCTGGTGGCGTACGACCGGCCGGTGGCCGCGTCGGTCCGGGTCAGGGCGGCCTCGTACTCCAGCAGCAGGCCCTCATGGCTGACGAAGAACTCCGCGGTGTTCAGCTCCCGGGTGTCGACGCCGCAGGAGTGCATGAAGGCCAGCGTGCGGTCGATCTCGTCGGCCAGCCGCTCGTAGCGCTCGCCGGAGCGGGAACTGGCCACGAAGCCCTGGTTCCAGGTGTGCACCTGCCGCAGATCCGCGAACCCGCCGGTGGTCAGGGCCCGGACGAGATTGAGCGTGGTGGCCGAGCACTCGTACATCCTGCGCAGGCGCTGGGGGTCGGGCTCTCTGGCCTCGGCGGTGAACTCCGGCCCGTTGACCGCGTCGCCCCGGTAGGAGGGCAGCACCCTCTCGCCGCGCCGCTCCTCGCCGCTGGAGCGGGGTTTGGCGTACTGGCCGGCCATCCGCCCGATCTTCACCACCGGCAGGGCGGAGGCGTAGGTGAGGACGACGGCCATCTGCAGCAGGGTCTTCAGCTTGCCGTGGACGGACTCGGCCGTCGCCTGCCGGAAGGTCTCCGCGCAGTCGCCGCCCTGCAGGAGCACGGCCTCGCCGCGCGCGACCGCCGCGATCCGCTCGCGCAGCCGCTCGCACTCGGCCGCGAAGACCAGCGGCGGAGCCGTGGCCAACTGCCCGGCCACAGCCCGCAGTTCGCTCTCGTCGGGCCAGGTGGGCTGCTGCGCCGCCGGGAAGCGGCGCCAGCTCTCGGCCGCGTGATGTCTCGCTTGGGATTCCTTCGGGGCGTTGGTCATGACTCGCCTTCCCGCAAGGCCACAGACAGGGAAAAGAACAGACAGGTAAAAGAACAGACAGGGAAAAGAACCGCTCGCACCCAGGAGCTCAGTCGACGCCCCGCGACGGCGTCAAGCAAAAGGGGAGTGGTCCGCGTGCACGGCCGCACAGTGGACTGGCCCCCGCACCCGGGCCTCGGCACGGTCACAGTCACCGTGAGCGGCACCCGGCCGCCGCCGCACGATCCGCCCGCACCGGACGCGCAGCCGAAGCAGGAGCATGCCGGCCGGCAACATCCTTGTCCCTCTGGCCGTCGCCCCCGGCCACAGCCAGGTGAGGGGCATGCGGCACCGGACCCCGCCCACCGAGCCGGTGCCCCCGTAGAGCCTCACGACGACCGCCGACGCGGCCCTGCCGCACACCGTCCCGCCCCCAGGCACGCCCCTCCGGCACGCCCCCGTCCCGCTCTCACCCCCGCCTGACCGCGCCCACCGTCCGCAGCGCGTCCGTGATGCCGGAGCCCGGCAGATGCGCATGGCCCACCACCAGGGCCGGTGCGTCCGGCTGCGGCCGCATGTGGAAGGCGGCACTGCCGCGCACCAGCACGCAGGCGCGCAGCACCGCCGCCACCAGGGCCGCCTCGTCGGTGGGCCGGGGAAGGCGCACATACGCGTGCAGCCCCGCCCTGGCCCCGGTCACCGACGCGCCGGGCAGATGCCTGCGCACGGCTTCGTCCAGGGTGTCCCGCCTGCTGTGCGCCAGCACGTTCAGGCGCCGCAGATGACGGTCGAACAGGCCGGTGCGCAGCATCTCGGCCATCGTCAGCTGGGTGAAGGCGTCGGTGCCCAGGTCGTGCCGGGCGCGGGCCCGCAGCAGCAGTTCGAGCATCGGCGCCGGCGCGGTCAGCCAGCCCAGGCGCAGGCTGGGGGAGAGCGCCTTGCTGGCGGTCCCCGCGTAGACGACCCGGTCGGGCATCGACCGCTGCAGGGCCAGCGGCCGGGTGCCGCGCTCGTACCACAGGCCGCCGTCGTAGTCGTCCTCGATCACCCAGCCGTCGACGGCCTCGGCCCAGCGGGCCAGGGCCGCGCGACGCCGCTCGGACAGGGTGGCGCCGGTGGGGAACTGGTGGGTGGCGGTGACCAGGACGGCCCGCGCCCCCGACCGCGCCAGCGCCTCCACGTCCACCCCCTCGCCGTCGACCGCCACCGGCAGTACGCCAAGACCGGTCTCCCGGATGAACTGGCGCTGGCCGGGGTGCCCCGGGTCCTCGATGGCCAGCGTGTCGATGCCAAGCCCCGGCAGCACCGTGCACAGCAGACCGAGCGCCTCGGCGAATCCGGCGACCACGGCGATCTGCTCGGGGTGCGCGCGCACGCCCCTGACCCGGCCCAGATACCGCGACAGTTCGTGGCGCAGAGCGCCCTCGCCGGCCAGCGGCGGGTAGCGGTGCAGCGGCAGGTCGGCGGCCTGCAGCACCCGCTGGTAGCAGCGCAGCCACTCGCGCCGGGGGAAGGCGGGCGTGTTGCCGCCGCCGGGCCGCAGGTCCCAGCGGACCGGCTCCGCCTTCTGCTCGTCCTTGTGCTCCTCCAGCAGCGCGGGCACGACCGGGCCGGCGTCGAGGTGCCCGACCACCTTGGTCCCCGAGCCGTGGGCGGTCTCCAGATAGCCCTCGGCCACGAGCTGTCCGTACGCCTCCACCACCACGCTGCGGGAGACGTCGAGATCGCCCGCGAGCCGGCGGCTGGAGGGAAGCCGGGTGCCCGGGTGCAGGGCGCCTTCGGCTATCTCCCTGCGGATGAATTCCTGAATCTGCGATGTCAGGGAAACCGAAGAACCCCTCACCACTTCGAGCGCGATGTGCAGGGCCATGCCATCTACCTTCTTCTGAAGTGGACCGCACACTTCTACGGACAGTGGTCTGGAACGCACTTTTCTCTCTTCACACAATGAGCGGAAACACCGTCAGCGCCGCTGAAGGAGACTCCTCATGGCCGCCGAGCCGAAGGTGCCCACCTGGCCCGAAGTCCTCACCACGCTGCTGCGGGGCCAGAACCTCACCGCGGGGGAGTCGGCCTGGGCCATGGACCAGGTGATGTCGGGCAGCGCCGGGGACGCCCGGCTGGCCGGCTTCCTCGTCGCGCTGCGGGCCAAGGGGGAGAGCGCCGACGAGATCGAGGGCATGGCGCGCGCCCTGTGCGACCACGCCGTGCGCCTTGACGTCCCCGGCCCCACCCTGGACATCGTGGGCACCGGGGGCGACGGCACCCACAGCGTGAACGTCTCCACGATGTCGGCGGTCGTGGCGGCCGCGGCGGGGGCGCGGGTCGTCAAGCACGGCAACCGCTCGGCGTCCTCGGCCTGCGGATCGGCGGACGTGCTCGAGGAGCTGGGAGTGGCCCTCACCCTGACGCCGCCCCAGGTGCGCGCGGTGCTGGAGGAGACCGGCATCACCTTCTGCTTCGCCCCCGCCTTCCACCCGGCGATGCGCCACGCGGCCGGCCCGCGCCGCGAACTGGGCATCCGCACCGTCTTCAACGCGCTGGGCCCGCTGAGCAACCCGGCATCGCCCACGGCACAGGCGGTGGGCGTCGCCAACCCGCGCCTGGCACCGCTGATCGCGCACGTGCTGGCCCGTCGCGGCGTGTCCGCTCTGGTCTTCCGCGGCGACGACGGCATGGACGAGCTCACGGTCACCACTACCTCCACAATCTGGTTGGTCGACGGCGGCGAGGTACGCACCGAGCACTTCGACCCGCGCGACATCGGGATCGGCCGGGCCCCCGCGGCCGCGCTGCGCGGCGGGGACAGCGCACACAACGCGCGGGTGGCCCATGAGGTGTTCGCCGGGGCCCAGGGGCCCGTCAGGGACGCGGTGCTGCTGTCGGCCGCGGCCGGCCTGGCGGCGCTGCGGCCGAGCCGGCGCGGTGTCACCGAGCGCCTGGGCCAGGCGGTGCGGCAGGCCGCACAGGCCGTGGACTCCGGCGCCGCCGCGGCTGTGCTCGAGCACTGGACTGCGGTGGCCGCAAAGCACGCCACGGGCGGCTGACCCCCACCTCCACGCGCTGTCCCTCCCCTCCCGGCACCGCTAGAGGAGAACCGTAGAAAGGCTCGAGGGCGCGAACCATCTTATTCAGCATGCGGTAAAACTGCCGTACGAGCAGGGCCGATGCCTCCGCGTGCGGTCACTTCGCCTGCCCGGGTGCCGAACTGTCAGCACGCCGTCAGCAAACCGTCAGCGGCTGCCCGGCCGCGGCACCCGATGCGCGGCATATGTGCCTTGCCTGCAAGACTTCCGATAAGCAAGAATAAGATTGTCTTTATGGGTAGCGTGGAGGCCTTGCACCCGTTGCGATGGCGATTTCGGCGCGTTGCTGCAGGAGGGGTCACAGCAGTGCAGGAGCGAGCCACCCAGACGCGGAAGGCCTTGGCGAGAGCCGCTGCCCACGAGTTCGACCGCCACGGGTACGCGGCCTCGTCCATGACCGAGATCGCCCGGGCCGCAGGTTTCTCCGTCGGCGCCCTCACCTTCCACTTCGCCTCCAAGAAGGAACTGGCCGACGCGGTACGGCGCGACGCACACGCCGACACCCTGCCCGCCGTCGACCAGGCCGCCGCAACGGAAGCAGACCCCGTCCAGTCGGTGATCCGGCTGACCCTCACCCTCGCCGACCTGCTGGAGACACAGGTCTCGGTACGCGCCGCAGCCCGCCTGTCGAGGGAACAGCCGGGCTGCGCGCCGGACTGGGCCTCGGCCTGGACCCCCGCGCTGGAGAAATACCTGCCCAGCACCCCGGAAGCAACCACCGGCCGCGGCACCGACCACAGCGCACTGGCCCTCCTGGCCACCTACCTGGTCACCGGCACGGAAGCCGAGATCCGCCGCCGCGCCTGCCGGCAGGAGCAGTCCACAGGACAGGCCAAGGCCGAACTGGCACGCATCTGGAACGTCGTCCTCCAGGGCCTCGCCACGACCGGCCCCGACGACGACCGCGCCCTGCCCCACAACGCCCTGCCGGACAGTGCGGCCACCCCGGCCACCCCGGCCGAGGAGTCCCGCACCGGCGCCACGGAGTAACGCCCCCCCCCGAAGACGGCACCCCACCTCACCCCACCGCACCTCACCCCACCGCACCCCGCGCCGCTCCCGCCAGGAGCGGCAGACCCGCACAGCACTCCACCGGAGCTCAAGCCCGCCTGCCACCGGCCCGTGATGCCATGAGGCCCATGCCGCACACCGCCGCCTTCCGCAATTACGTCGACTCGATCCTCGATGTCCTCGCCACGGACCCCCAACGGCCCGTACTCACCGACAGCAGCGGGACGAAGACAACCGCGGGCGCCTTCCGCCACAGCGTCCTGCGGATGGCGGCGGAACTGGCCGAGCGCGGCGTCGGGCGCGGCAGCACCGTCTCGCTCCTGAGCGGCAACCGGCCCGAGGCACTGGGCGCACGGTACGCGGCGAACCTGCTCGGCGCCCGCGTGGCGTTCCTGCACGAAGTGATCCACACCCAGATCGCCCCCGACGTCGTGGCCCACATCGTGGCGAGCATCGACACCACGCTGCTGCTCATCGACCCGGCACTGCAAGCCATGGCCCACAACCTGCTGGCCCAACAGCAGCTGCCCCCGGTGCTCTTCCTCGGCCCGAGCCCGCTGGGCGAGGACCTGACGGCCCTGGCCGCACGCCACCGCGGCCGGCGGCCCCCGAGCGCGGCGCGCGCGGACGACCACTGGTGCATCCGCCTCACCGGCGGCAGCACCGGCATCCCCAAGAGCGTCTGCATGACGTACGCGAACTACCAGGACGTCCTCACCGACCGCGCCGCCCTGCTCACCACACCCGCCCCGCACTGGAGCGACACCACCACCGCGCCCCGCTTTTTGGCCTGCGCCTCCATCGCGCACTCCGCGGGCACCACCAGCGACGCCACCCTGCTCGCGGGCGGACACGTCGTGCTCCAGCGCCAGTTCACGCCCGCCGAGGTGTACGCGGCGATCGAACGGGAGCGCATCACCGACGTATGGATGCTCTCCCCGATGCTGGGCCGGCTCCTGGATGACCCCGCCGCGGGCAGCACCGACACCACCAGCCTGCGCCGGGTCAGCTACGGCGGGCACCTGCTCGCACCCAGCCGGCTCGAGAGGGCTGGCGAGGTGTTCGGGCCCGTCCTGTACGGCTGGTACGGGCAGACGGAAGCCGGGCTCATGACCGAGGTCACCCCGCAGGAGCACACCCTGATCGGACGGACCGGGCAGATCACCGCCGGGCGGCCCGTCCCGGGCGTGCGCATCAAGATCTGCGACACGGCGGGCACGGAACTGCCCACCGGGCAGATCGGCGAGATACGGGCCCGCTCCCCCCAGGTCATGAGCGGCTACTGGAAGCAGCCCGGGCTCACCGCCCAGGCACTGAGCGACGGCTGGCTGCGCACCGGGGACGCGGGCTACCTGGACGAGGCGGGCTACCTCTACATCGCGGGCCGCATCAAGGAGACCGTCAAACTGGCGGGCAGCCACCAGGTGTTCCCCGTGGAACTGGAGAGCCTGCTGCTGACCCACCCGGCGATCGAGCAGTGCATGGTCTTCGGCGTACGCCGCCCCGACGACGCCGAGGAGGTGCACGCCGTCGTCGTCGCAGCGCCGGGACACACCGTCGACCACGCCCTGGTGCGCGACTTCGTGGCGGCGGCCAGGGGCGAGATCTATGTGCCCAGCGTGCTGCACCACCTCGACGAGCTGCCGCTGAACGCGGTCGGCAAGCCCGACAAGAAGCAGGTGCAGGACCAGCTCGGGCTCACCCGCTCCAGCGTGACGGTGTACTGAACGGCGACCGCCGCTGTTGCGCGGGGCACCGCGTTCATTCCGCATGCCTGAGGTCTTGACAACTCGATTGGTCTGGACCAGCTTTGCGCGCAGCAGCGATGGCCACCGTCGCCACTCACGTGCTTCACCTCTCCCCAGGAGGCACCCCGTGGACCGTGCACGTCACAACAGACCCGGCATCCGCCAGAGAATCAGCACGGCGATGGCCGTCGGTGCGGCCGCCGCGCTCGCCGTCACCGCGCTCGCCGCGCCCGCGCAGTCCGCCGACACCGACGCGGCCGGCACCAAAGCCGCGAGCGCCCGAGCGGCGGACGTCAACGTCGCCAAGAACGCCGGATTCGAGGCGGACCTGAACAACTGGACCTGCACCGCCAACAGCGGCGCCGCCGTCACGTCCCCCGTGCACGGCGGCACGAAGGCACTCAAGGCCACCCCCTCGGGCCAGGACACCGCCGAGTGCTCCCAGATCGTCGCGGTGAAACCGAACGCGACGTACAAACTCAGCAGTTGGGTACAGGGCAGCTACGCCTACCTCGGTGCCCGCGGCACCGGCACCACCGACGTGTCGACCTGGACCCCGGCCGCCTCGTCCTGGCAGCAGCTCTCCACCAGCTTCACAACCGGCGCGAACACCACCTCGGTCACCGTGTACACCCACGGCTGGTACGGGCAGAGCGCCTACTACGTCGACGACGTGAGCGTCTTTGGACCCGACGGGGGCGGCGGCCCCGACCCGGTCGAGATACCGCCCGTCCCCACCGGCCTCACGGCGGGCACGACAGCGCCCACGTCGGTGGACCTGTCCTGGACCCCGTCCTCCACCGCCACGGGATACACCGTCTACCGCGACGGCACCAAGGTCGCCTCGGCCAACGGCGCCTCCACGACCGTCACCGGCCTCACCCCGCAGACCACCTACAGCTTCCAGGTCAGCGCCTCGAACGCGGCAGGCGAATCGGCGAAGTCGACGGCACTGTCCGTGACGACCCCCAAGGGCGACGGCGGCGGCGACGGCACCGTGCCCCGCCACGCGGTGACCGGCTACTGGCAGAACTTCAACAACGGCGCCACCGTGCAGAAACTGCGGGACGTCTCCTCGCAGTACGACATCATCGCCGTCTCCTTCGCCGACGCCACCACCACACCGGGTCAGATCACCTTCAACCTGGACCCGGCCGTCGGCTACGCCTCCACCGCCGACTTCAAGGCCGACATCGCCGCGAAGAAGGCCGCGGGCAAGTCCGTGATCCTCTCGGTCGGCGGCGAGAAGGGCACCGTCTCCGTCAACAGCGACGCCTCCGCGACAGCCTTCGCCAACAGCGCCTACGCACTGATGCAGGAGTACGGGTTCAACGGCGTCGACATCGACCTGGAGAACGGCCTCAACCCCACCTACATGTCCAAGGCCCTGCGCCAGCTCTCGGCGAAGGCCGGCCCGAAACTGGTGCTCACGATGGCACCGCAGACCATCGACATGCAGTCCACCTCCGGCGGCTACTTCCAGACGGCCCTGAACGTGAAGGACATCCTCACGGTCGTCAACACGCAGTACTACAACAGCGGTTCCATGCTCGGCTGCGACGGCAAGGTCTACAGCCAGGGCAGCGTGGACTTCCTGACCGCGCTCGCCTGCATCCAGCTGGAGGGCGGCCTGGACCCGTCACAGGTCGGCATCGGCGTCCCGGCCTCCCCACGCGGCGCGGGCAGCGGCTACGTGGCCCCCACGGTCGTCAACAACGCCCTGGACTGCCTCACCCGCGCCACCGGCTGCGGCTCCTTCAAGCCGTCGAAGACCTACCCGTCGCTGCGCGGCGCCATGACATGGTCGACGAACTGGGACGCCACAGCGGGCCACACGTGGTCGAACGCCGTCGGCCCGAAGGTGCACGGCCTGCCGTAGCGAACGAACGCCCCCGGGGGGAGCGGACGGACCCAACACGGCCCGTCCGCCCCTGCGGGAGCCGGCGCAAGAAGAGGGAGCCGCTGACCACCTGGGTGGACCACGCAGACCCGGCAACGTTCGGCCCCGCCCTCACCTACCGGCTCATCGACACACCACCCGCCCATCGCACAGTCCGTACGCGCCTACCTGGACGCCTTCGGCCTGACCTTCGGAGCCTTCGCTTCGTCGCCCGACTCGCCGCCCCGTCCGCGCCGGCAGTCGTCGACAGAGCCACACCGTCGGTGATGTCAGTGGCCTGTGGTGAGATGGCCGCGCTCTGTCGGTCGTGTGGAGGAGCTCGTTGAATGTCTGTGTATCCGTCGCTGACACGTGCGCTGGCAGAGGCGCTGGTCGACGTCCTTTGGTTCGTTGAGGGGTGCGGGAACGAGCAGATGGACCCGGATGACGCGGTGAAGGTCCTGGAGGGCGTTGCTGCGCTGGTGTCTCACCTGCCGAGTGGTCAGCGGAGCGAGTTCATCGATGTGCTCGGTTCGATGGCTGCGCAGGAGACCGATGCGTCGCGTCGCGAGTTCTTGGAGGGCTTCCCCGAGGGGTTCGGACTCGTTGAGGGCGGCTGCTGACCTGGGTCGCAGAGGCCTCTCGGCCCGGGCCTGCGGATCTCATTGATCATGGGTGGATGACCGCATGGATGCGCTGTTACTGGGATGAGGAAGATGTCTGGTTCTACTTCGAGCTCGATACGGCAGGGTGGGTCACGCGCCAAGTCGAGTTCCAAGGGCCGCGGCTGCACCCGGTCGCAGCCGCTTCCCTCGTCGAATGGCAGCAGGCCCGCGACGCCGGCCGTCTGGCCGAGTACGACAGCAGGTTCGGGATCACGGCACAGTCGCCGGTGGCTGAGTGGGAAGGGCATGACCAGCACCCCCTGACCTGCCAGGAGTTCGAAGAGGCCTGGGACCGGGCCCGCCGGCAGCTGGCGGGCAAGCCGTAGCGCGCCCAGGCCGTGGTCGTCGCCTGTGAGGCGGGGGTGGTGGTGCCGCGGGCCGCGCTGTGCCCTGCCCGCCGCCCGTTTCCGGAACGCGGAGTTCGCGGCTCATGCGTGGGTGCACGGGAGATACACCGGAGGTTTATGAGATGTGTCCTCTTTGGGTTGACGCGTGGAAACCGGGCGCTTCGTAGTGTCTTCACCTGTCGGCGCGGCCGCCGACGCCACGGCCGACTCGTGCCGTGGCTCCCGAAGAGCCAGGGGGAATGGCCATGCGCACACGCACACGCTCACACCTCGTTCCGCTGTCGCTGACCGCCGCACTGCTCGGGGCAGGGCTGGCCGTCGGGGCGGCGCCGGCGGCAAGCGCCACCCCGCCGCCCGTCTCGCCCGTGGTCCTGGACGACGGACAGGACAGCGGCGGCCAGGGCGCGCTCGTCTCTGAGGCATTCCAGGCGACGGGCGAGGCGGACGCCGCGGGTGTCTGCCCCATCACCATCCACGGGTACAAGGGAAAGGTCATCTGTGACACCCCGGGGGTGAAGTGGACGTGGGGCAACGGTGTCACGGAGTACTTCTTCGTCGGGGCCGACTACGCGATCTGGCACGTGTGGAACAACTCCGGCGGCTGGAAGAGCCTCGGAGGCCAGGCACACAAGAGGAACACAGGAGTATGGAACGCCACCGGCGCCACGGGCGTGTCCACCGTCGGCCTCGACGGCAAGTGCTGGTGGCGCCCGCGAGGAAACGGCTCGTGGCCCGGCACCTGGCGCCACTGCTGAGCCCGGCCGCGAGCAGGTAGACCGATCCGTCCCCGCCGCAGCTCAGTGGCTCGCAGAACGTCCGCGAGCCACTGAGCGATCCGTTCCGTCATGCGTGTTCAGCCCGAGCGGGCTGGGGGCCGGTGCGCCGGACGAGCGAGCGGGGGCAGACCGGGACCGGGGCATGCAGGGAGATGCGCCGCACACCGTGGTGACAGGCAACACCAGCGCAGTCTGCTCGCTGACAAAGGCGGCCGGTGTGGAGGAGCCCGCGATCGTATCGAGGAGGTGCTCGACACCGAAGTCCGGGCCGGCCGATTCGACGATGATGCCGAAGACGGCGGTGAGTTCGTCGCAGCAGGCGGCCCATTCGGCGCCCGGCGAGCCGGGGCGGGGGTGCGCAGCCGGCCCGCTGGCTGTGACGTCGTTGAACAACGGGCTCTGGCAGCGATCACGGGGAGCCGTCACGGTGAGCGATGTCATCGTTCGGTTCGGGCCGTCACGGAGCGGTCGGCCGGGAGCCAGTGCGGACTCGGGGCGCCCCGGTGCGAGTGTGCGGTCGTCTCCGCTGTCGGGTGCGGCAGCCGGGTCCGGTGCTCGCCGCCGTGCCTGTGCCCCGGGGCGTCCTGGCTCGGCCCGGTGCGTCCATCAGGGCGGTGACGTAGGCATCCAGCCGCTCCTCCACGGCTCGCGTCGTCAGCTCCGTGCGGGCTGGTGTGCGCTGCCGGGGTTGGCGGGGGTCGGCGCGCCGCTGCCGGTGTAGGAAGGGAGGTTGGCCACCAACTCGGTGAGGGCCGGGTCTCCGGCGTAGCGTCGCGTGTGCAGGTCGGTGATCTTCTGGGCGATGTCCGGGTCGTCGCTGTCGGTGGTGTCGTAGGAGACGAAGGACTCCAGCAGCGGCAGACCGATTCGGTCGGTGTGGGCGTGGGAGGGCGCCATCAGGTACTCCCAGTAGCCGTCGAGATCTTCGAGGAGGAAGACGGCGCCGTACTCGAACTCGCCGCCGATGTCTCTGCCGACTACGTAGCGTGTGACCGCGTCGATCGACTCGCCCTGGTTGCGCAGGCTGGCGAGTGCCGCCTCGCGCTGCTCGGCGGTGGCGGTCGCCTTGAAGGTGAAGCGGTTGTGGTGATAGATCATTTCTCTCCCTTGGCGGTTTGCGGGGGGCTTTCGGGTTTCGCGGTCGGGGCTGACCAGTAGCCGAGCAGTGCGGTCACCGCCTGGTCGGCCAGGCGCAGGGCGCGGTCGAAGCCGATGTCCTCGATCGACCCGATGCCCGCGAGGCCGTGCAGTGTGCCCCACAACAGGTCGCAGGCGTCCTCGACACTGGCAGGTTGGGCTGCGGTCTCGGCCGCCCACGCGCCGATCAGCTGCCTGGTGAAGGCGATCACGTCGGCGGTGGCGGCGCGGCGGGTGGAGGCATCGACGTCCGTGCCCGGTGCGCCCGACATGAGCTGGTACAGGCCCGGCCGTGACCGGGCGAACTCCAGGTACGCGACCGCCGCCAGGTGCGGGCCCCGTGACGCCGGTTCGCCGGCCACCGCGGCTCGCATCCGTTGCGCCAACTCGCCGTTGGCGCGCTCCAGCAGCGTATGCAGGAGGGCCTCTTTGCTCGGAAAGTGCTGGTAGATCACCGGCGCGCTGTAGCCGATCTCGGCAGCGATCCGCCGGACGGTCACTGCCCGCCAGCCCTCGGCCTCGGCCATCCGGCCCGCTGTCTCCAGGATCTCGGCGAACGTGCGCCGACGTGCCTCGTCCCGCTTCCCCACCAAAACTCCTAACGGCGTTAGGAAACCTAACGCCGTTAGTATTTTGAGTGCTCTCGGATCTGTCAACCCGGCGGCCGGAGCCGTCAGTTGGGGGGCTCTGCTCGGGGTCGTCGTCCGGGGTCTGCTTACGGCGCCCTCGGTCATGCCCGAGCTCCACTGGGGCGTGAGCCCGGCAGAGGCCGCATCGAGGTCCAGGGCAGCCCACGGGCGAAGCCGGTCAGGCCGGGCAGGTCCCCGGCGACTCGTCGATCAAGGCGGGCAGCAGGACACCGGTCTGCCGGGTGAGCATCTCGCCGAAGTCGCGGACGAGTTCCTCGCGCAGTTCCTTGATGGAAAGGGCGACCTCGGGCGCGTCGGAGTCACCGGCCCGCCGCGACAGAAGCTGAGAGAGCGTCAATTCACACCGGCCCTCACTGCTGATCGAACAGCATCCCCACCGACCGTGACGGCTCCCCGTGATCGCTGCCGGAGCCCGTCTGACGACGTCAGAGCCACCGTCTTCCGCGGTGGCGTGGTCCAGCTCCTGCAGACGCCATCAGCCCAGCAGCAGAAGGCGGTTCACGCGACGGCGGAAGGACCTGAAGAAACCCTGTCACCCTGAAGTGCCCGTTCCGTTCGGTGCGTTGAGCAGTGCCAGACCTGCAGTGGTGGGCGAATGCAACACGGTGTTGCGCCGCCGTGCCGAGGCGATGAGTCCGGCCCTGCGCAGGACAGCGGCATGCTCACTCGCGCTGGCCGGCGCGATGCCCGCACGGGTGGACAGTTCACCGGTGGTGATGCCGGGCCGCTCGGCGATCACGCACAGCACGACGGCACGGGTGCGGCCGAGCAGATCCGCCAGGGGCTTGGGGGAGGACGGGGTGCTCTGCCAGGCCACCGCGGCGACCAGGGCCTCAGGGCCCTCGCCTAGGCGTGCGGGGTAGGTCATGACGGGCTGCGGCTGGGCGTGCGGGGCGATGATCGGCGCCTCAGCCCCGAACATGGTCGGCACCAGCAGCAGGCCGCGCCCCTCAAGCCGCAGTTCGCCGTCGTACCCGTCGGCCGTGGCGAGCGAGAGCACCGGCGGGTCCCATCGGATGTGGCGCGGGCTCAGCCCCGACAGGAGCCGCTCCGCTCCGCCGTCGAGTAACTCCCGCATCCGCAAGGCCCGATCGGCCGCGATGACATCGGCCACCTGCGGCCAGTACGGCGCCAACACCTGTTCGTACACCTCGCCCACGGTCTGGTACAGACGCCGGAGCAGGCCCGGGTCCTGGCCGACCTGGGCTACCCGCGTCGGCAGGCGGTGCCCCCGGCGCTCGACGACGGCCGCCAGCTCCTGCCTCAGCAGTCGGCCTGAGTCGGCACACCTGTGTTCCAGCAGTTCCTGCGGTTCGCCGGGGGCGGACGGCAGCAGGCAGGTGGGCGACCAGTTCATGACGGACACCAGGTCCAGCACCATCCTCGCTTGCGGCCGCAGCTGCGCGGACACTTCCCGCCGCCAAGCCCCGAAGCGAACGCAGTGGCTGCGGCGTTGCAGGACCCGCAGGGCGATGTCCAGCTCAAGCAGCGGCCCCGGTGCACTCGCCACATGAGTGCGCGCCAGGTCCTCGGTCGTGAAGTGGATACGAAAGGTCATGATCGGCCGCTCCTCGGCTTGATCGCCCTCAGGGCCCGCGTCTGCCGCCGTTTGCAGAGGCCCGAAGCGTAGGCATGCATCGCAGGAGTGGAGGCCGGGCGCATCCCTGGCCCGCAATCCCCCGTGCCCCCGCCGGGTGAGGGACGCGCCCGTCTCGATCCCAGACTGCGGCCGCGGCCCGATGGCGTCGACTTGTTTCGGTGTGAGCCGAAGAAGAGCCCGTGCCTCTGAGGGGGTGCGCAGGAACGGAATGGGAATAGGGAGTGGTCAGGTAGTCGGCCCTGGGGCAGCCCGTCAGGTGCGGCAGTCCTTCAGCCCGGCGTTGCACAGCGCGCGCAACAGCCCCCGGACCGGACCGCTCTGGTGGCCGTGGTCGACGACGGCCCCGGGACAGTGGCCGCACAGGCGTATCGCTGGCTGGTGCCGACGGATGGCGCTCACCCCAAGGGTCAGGCGGCGCGGGTGTAGTGGTCGGTGTGGTGGGCGGTGGTTGTGGTGCGCTGGGCGGTCGGGCGGGCCTGGGCTGCTTCGCGGCCGAGCGCCCGGGTGAGTGCCGGGCCGGGTGTCCGGCGGCGCGGGGTGGCGGCCTTGAGTGCTTCTCGGACGAGGTTGTGGTGGGCGGCCTGCTGGGCGAGTTCGGCGGTGCGGAGCTGGTGGAGTTCGTAGTCGAACATTTTCGTGTCCCCCTGGGGTGTTGGTGTCTGGCCCTGTGCGATGACTCCACTTTCGTTTCCCAGGGGGGTGTGGTGCATCGGGAAGGTTCCGCATCTTCCAGCAGGGTGGGGGCCTTAGGTGTGAGGGGGAGCCTTAGCCCGCCGACCACCTCCCACCTCAGGCCCGCCCACACCCAGGGCAGGACGCCCGCGAGCGGCCGCCGGACACTGCATCAGGAATTCGACCCCTGCGCCCTCGCCGCAGCACTCGGCGCCCTCCACGCCGCCCAGACCCTGAACTGAGAGCTGGGACGCGGACGGTGAAGTCCGGCCGGCCGCGCACGACAGACGCGACCTGCCGGGCCCGGCCGGGCAACAACGCCACCCCCACCCACAGAACTTCTCCCGCCCCGCGCACAGGTCGCTTCGAGCCACGCCGAAATGTTTCCCGTGCCGTCCGTCACAGTGCGAACCTGATGACACCTGATGACAATCGCCTCAAGCAGGGACTCATGAACACCTAGCGCGCTGAAGTGACGGATAAACGGACAAGTGAACACGTGGATGGATGGGCATGGGGGGAATGCTGTGCAAGTGCCGGAGGAGTCGGCGACGGGTCACAGGCCGACGGGAACAGGAACAGCAGGCGCCTTACGGAGGCGGCCGTGACGGCGCGGGTGTTCGTCGTCGACGGCCACCCGCTCTTCCGGGCCGGAGTGCGGCAGGTCGTGGAGGACGCGGCGGACCTGGAGATGGCAGGCGAGGCGACCACGGGGGAGGAGGCGGTCGCGGCCCTGCGGGACGGACGCGTGGTCGCCGATGTCGTCCTCATGGACCTGCTGCTCCCCGGCTGTTCCGGTATCGAGGCCACCCGGGCCATCGCCGCGGAGGCACCCGACCAGCTCGATGCGCCGCGGGTGCTGTTCGTCTCCGGGTCCGCCGAGGACGACGCGGTCGTGGCCGCCTTGCGGGCGGGGGCGCGGGGCTACCTGGTCAAAGGAGTTCTGGGCGAGGAACTGGTGCGCGGCCTGCGCACGGTGGCCCACGGCGGGGCGGTGTTCAGCGCGGTAGTGGCCGACCGCCTCGGCTGCTACTTCTCCGCCGTCCACGAACTGCCCGTGCGGGCCGCCTTTCCCGATCTCACCGAACGCGAGCGCGAAGTGCTCGACCTGGTCGCCCGAGGCCTGAGCAACCGCCGTATCGCCCGCGAGCTGGCGCTGTCGGAGAAGACCGTGCGCAATCACGTCTCCCGGGTGTTCGCCAAACTCCGTGTGGCGGACCGGGTGGAGGCGGCGGTACGGGCCCGGGACGCGGGGCTCGGCACCTGACGGGGCTGCCACGGGCGCGCATGCGGGACGAGTCCGGGACCAGGCACCCAGGCACCCGGGACCCGGGGCCCTCTAGCGTGAAGATGCTCGGGAGAGGCGGGGCGAGCCCGGGTACCCGTGCCCTCGTTCCCGTCTCTCCTTCATGATCACGCCAAAGGGAACAGGTGAGACGAGCATGGAGACGAACGACGTCTACGAGCCGCCCGCGCTGGAAGAGATCGGCGGCTTCGCGGAACTGACCATGGCCTTCGGGCCGTGCGTCGAGAACGACTGGCTGTTGGGCACCGCCTGGATCTGCTGATCCGACGGACTCACCGGCGGGACGGGTCGCCGTGCCCGCCGCGGCACGGTGGCAGAGGCCGTACTTCCTCCACCACCGTGCCGTTTCCGCTCCCGCACCAGGGCAACGACCGCTCGCCGGCCCCGGCCGGAGACCCTCACCCGGCAGCCACCGCCCGGCCATCCTCCGCACCAACCCGCACCAACCCACGCCCCCACGCCCCCACGCCCCCACGCCCCCACGCCCCCGCGCCCCGCGCCCCCGCGCCGACGCACCCGACGGGCGAGCAGCCCGAACCGTACGAAGGGACCTGCCCCGACATGGACTTCGTCGTGTTGCCCGACAGCCCGGCCACGCCGACCGCGGCCCAGCCACTGACCCGTGACCCGGAAGTCCGGGTGGTCCACCACGCCTCGGGGCGCCCCTGGCTCGTGGGCCGTTGGGCCGACGAGGAACTCACCCTGGTGAGTGCCGGAGCCCGGCGCCTGGCCGTCCTGGGCCACACGACCATGGACAGCCACCGTGCGGAGCGCACCCTGGCCCAGGCGCGCACACCGGACCAACTCGACGACGTGGCACGCACGTTGCCCGGCTGCTTCCACCTCATGGCCTCCTTCGACGGATGGACACGGGCCCAGGGGAGCCTGTCCACCGCGCGGCAGATCTTCTACGCCGACATCGAAGGCGTCACCGTGGCCGCCGACGGATCCCACCGACTCGCCCAGTGGGCACACCCCGGCCAGGGCGGGACCACCACCCCAGCCGTCGACCGGGACCTGCTCGCACTGCGCCTGCTGACCCCGGTCCCGCCCTGGCCGCTCTCCCTGCACCCGGTATGGCCGGGAGTATCGGCGCTCGGAGTGGGCTGCCGACTACAGCTGAGCCCGCACGGCAGCGCCCACGAAGCCCGCTGGTGGCGCCCGCCGGAGCCCCAAGCACCGCCCGAACAGGCAGCCGCACACCTACGCCAGGCCCTCCTCACCTGCGTCGCAGCCCGCACCCGTGCCACCCTCAGCGCCGACCTGTCCGGCGGCCTGGACTCCACCAGCCTCTGCTTCCTGGCCGACGCGGCCGGCGCCGACCTCATCACCCACCACTGGACACCCGCGGACCGCGCGAACGACGACACCCCATGGGCCGAACGCGCCGCCCGCCACCTGCCCGCCGCCCGGCACCACATGAGCGCCGACCCGGACGGCCCCACCTGGTACGAGACGACAGCCACCGCCGACTCCAGCCACGAGGAGGGACCGCTGCCCTGGGCCCGCAACCGCGCCCACATGCGGCGCCTGCTCACCTCCATGGCCACGGACGGATCACGCTGCCACCTCCTGGGCGTCGGGGGCGACGAACTGTTCGGCGTCCTGCCCACCGCCCTGTGGTCACTGATCCGCAGCCACCCGCTCGCCGCCCTCCCCAGGATCCACCGCTTCCGGGCCCTCAACCGCTGGACCCTGACCTCGACCGTACGCGGACTCGCCGACAGCGCCTCCTTCGCCGCATGGCTGCACTCCACCGCCGACCGGCTCACCCAACCCGCCCAGGGCCCGGGGGACGCACTGCTCGGCTGGGGCTGGGAACCCCGCATGCCGCCCTGGGCGACCGCCGACGCCACCGACGCCGTACGCCGGCTGCTGCGGGACACCGCCGAACGCGAGCACCCCCACCCCCACCACCCAGACCGGGCCCAGCACCAGACCCTCGACATCGTCGTCCAGTCGGGCAGCGCGCTGCGCCAACTCAACGCCGCACTCGCCGACGTGGGAGTCACCTGCGCGGCACCCTTCCTCGACGACCGGGTCATCGAGGCCGCCCTGTCCGTGCGGATCGAGGACCGGCTGGTGAGCGGGGACTTCAAACCCATGCTGCGGCGGGCCGTGCGCGGCATCGTGCCCGAGGAGATCCTCGCCCGCCGCAGCAAAGGGGAGTTCAGCGCCGAAGCCTTCCAGGGCATGCGCCGCAACCGCGGGGACCTCCTCGACCTCTGCGACGACCTGAGGCTCTCCCGCCTCGGCCTCGTCGACCCCGACGCCCTGCGCACCGCCCTGCTCGGCACCAAGACCCAGTCCCGGCAGCTCGCCCCGTACGAGAACACGCTGGCCTGCGAGAGCTGGCTACGGTCCGTGGCAGCCCCCGCGCCCCAGGCCGCCTCCCTGGCTGGAGAGACCCCATGACCCTCGCCCTGAAACCCGACGTCACCGCCACCGACACCGAGGACGGACTGGTCCTGCTCGACCAGCGCAGCGGCCGGTACTGGCAGCTCAACCGCTCCGGCGCAACCACCCTGCGACTCCTCCTGGACGGGCACACCCCCCAGGAGACCGCCGCCCACCTCACCCGCCACCACCCCGAAGCCGCCGGACGCGCCCTGACGGACGTCACGACGCTGCTCGCCGCCCTGGACCGGGCCCGCCTGGTGGTGACGGCATGAGCATGCAGGTCATCGGAGAGAAGGGAGTGCAGCTGCCCTGGCACCGGCAGCTGAGCGCACGGACAGCCGTCGGCGCGGCCCGGCTGCTGGTACTGCTGCCCCCGCGCCGACTGCGCCAGGCCCTGGCGGTAGCCAGCCGCGGCTCCCGCGCCGCCACCCACGAACAGGCCCTCGACGCCCGCCGGGCCGTGGTGACCGTCAGCGCCCGCTGCGCCGGCCGCGGCTGCCTGCAACGCTCGGTCGCCACCGCACTGCTGTGCCGCCTGCACCGGCAGTGGCCCGACTGGTGCACAGGATTCCGCACCCAGCCCTTCCGCGCCCACGCCTGGGTGGAAGCCGGCGCACAGGCCGTCGGCGAGTCGGGTGACGTGACGCTCTTCCACACCGTCATGAGCGTCCGCCACCCCGACGGAGACCGCCGATGAACACGGCCCTCGCCCCCGCAACCGGCCACCGCACCACCCGCGCCGCCAACGACATCGCCGTCCTGACCGAACAACTGACCAGGACCTACGGCAACCGGCAGGCGGTCACCGGCCTGGACCTCACCGTCCCGACCGGCCAGACCTTCGCCTTCCTCGGCCCCAACGGCGCGGGCAAGAGCACCACCATCGCCATGCTGTGCACCCTGCTGCGCCCCACTAGCGGCCGGGCACAGGTGGCCGGGTACGACGTGACGCACCAACCCCACGACGTACGCCGCCGTATCGGCCTCGTCTTCCAGGAACCCACCCTCGACGTCGATCTGACCGCCATGGAGACCCTGCGCTTCCACGCCGAGCTGTTCGGCATCCCGCGACGACAGCGGCTCGACACCATCATGGACATGCTGGAACTGGTGGAACTGGCCGAGCGCCGCCACGCCCCCGTCCGCACCCTGTCCGGCGGCATGCGACGGCGCCTGGAGATCGCCCGCGGGCTGCTGCACACACCCCGGGTGCTCTTCCTCGACGAACCCACCACCGGCCTCGACCCACAGACCCGCGCCGCCATCTGGGACCACCTGCGCCGGCTGCGCCAGGAGCGGGACGTCACCGTCTTCCTCACCACGCACCAGCTGGAAGAGGCCGAACACTGCGACCGGATCGCCATCATGGACGAGGGCGAACTCGTCGCGGACGGAACT
This sequence comes from Streptomyces sp. NPDC059003, assembly GCF_042740445.1. Taxonomy (NCBI): domain Bacteria; kingdom Bacillati; phylum Actinomycetota; class Actinomycetes; order Kitasatosporales; family Streptomycetaceae; genus Streptomyces; species Streptomyces sp. NPDC059003. The sequence continues at coordinate 24,941 of NZ_JBHYJH010000030.1, forward strand.
CCCGCCGCCCTCAAGGCCGTCGTCGGCTCCGACCTCATCACCGTACGCACCGCCAACGACCCGGCAGCGGCCCTGGCCCTCCGCGAACGCCTCGGCCTGCAGGCAAAGACGGACACCGACGGCCTGCACATCCGGGTGGCCGACGGAGCCGCCTGGGTACCCAGGATCTGCGCCGCCCTGCCCCACACCGTGCACGCGCTGACCGTCACGCCGCCGACTCTCGACGACGCCTTCCTGCACTACACCGGCCGCACCATCCGCGAGGCCGACAGCAAGCCGACCGGCCTTGCACCACCCGCTGCGAGGAGGTGACCGTGAAAACAGCAGACACGGCAGACACGGCAGACACGGCAGGCACGGCAGACATGGCAGACACGGCAGCTCCGCCCCGCACCGCCGACACCGCCGGCCCGCGCGGACATCTCGCCGCGGACCTGCGCGCCGTCCGCGTGCTGTGGCAGCGCGAGGTCATCCGCTTCGGGCGCAACCGCCTGCGCATCGCCATGAGCGTCATCATGCCGATGATGTTCCTGCTCGTCTTCGGCACCGGCCTCAACGCGGCCGTGCCCACCGAGCAGGACGCCGCCAGCGACTTCCGCGCCTTCTTCTTCCCCGGCGTTCTCCTCATGGCGGTGCAGGCACCGGCCATGGCGGCGGGCGCGTCCATCGTCTGGGACCGGCAAGCCGGCTTCCTGCGCCAACTGCTCGTAGCACCCGTCCGCCGCCCCCCGCTGCTGACCGGAACCTGTCTGGGCGGCGCCACCGCCGGCCTCGGCTACGCGATCCCCGTGCTGTGCCTCGCCGGCCTCATCGGCATCCCCTACCGGCCCGAACTCCTCCTCGCCCTCGCGGAACTGGCGCTCATCGCCTTCGCGTTCACCTCACTCGGTGTCCTGGTGGCCGTGTGCGCCAAGCGCCCCGAGACCTTCCAGATCGTGATCGGGCTGTGCATGATGCCGCTGCTGTTCCTGTCCGGGGCGGTCTTCCCGGCCAGCGGACTGCCCGGCTGGCTGGGCACCGTCGTAGGCCTCAACCCCCTCACCTACGCGGTCGACGCACTGCGACGCACCCTCCCCGGAGAGGGCGTCTCAGGGCTCGGCGACCGGGCGGCCGGGCCGCAGTGGGGGGACTGGACCCCCTCGGTGGCCGCAGAGCTCAGCTGCGTGGCCGCCCTGGCCGCCCTGGCACTGACCCTCGCCACGTACCGCTTCGCACGCAGCGAGTGACCCTCACGTGGTGAGCCGTGCCGTCACCACTGATGTCAGCTGATCCCTCGCGGATACGGGAAGGACTGGAAGTCGGCGTCGAGCCTGCCCGGCCCGCGCGGCAGCCAGCTCGCGGCGAACCGTAGGACCGTCTCCCGGGGCAGCGGCGGACTCGGCGTCTGTGTCGAGGGCTTGGCCACCGACTGCAACGCCCACGCGTACGCGTTGAGCGGGGCGAACGCCACCCAGCGCGGCCGATCGATGCCCAGCAGCATCATCGCCCGCATATAGGCGTGCCAGGTGTGGTAGGCGACCGGGGCACTGCCGGGCGGCGAGTCCATGGTGTGCACCGGCGAGCGCACACTCTCGCGGCGCGGGTCGTAGAGCACGCCCTGGCCGAAGTAGGCGAAGGCGGCCACCAGCCGGGGATCGTAAGCACGGTACAGGCTGTCGAAGACGCCCAGCTGCATGCCCGAGACCACCCGAAGAGGGCCCTCGATCGGCGCCATGAAGGCCTGGAAGTTCCCCGGGTACTCGGGTGACTTGCTCATCTCCTGCCACACCGTGCGGAAACCTCTCTCGATGCTGCCGCCGACATGCACACCGATGGCCCGGTAAGCGGCAAGCAGTTCCGGCGACGCCCGGTACAGGGCAACCTCATCGAGCTGGTACCAGACCTCATTGGCCCGGCGATCACCCAGCATGCCGGGCACGGGCGGCAGATCCGACACCCTCCCCGCACTGGTGCTGGTGGCGGCCCGCGCCGGCACGACACTGCCGGCCGCAAGGCCCGCCACGGCCACGGCACCGACACACGCGCGCAGCACCTGCCTGCGGCCACAAGACCCCTCAAGGGACGGGGCGAGCGGCCGGCCGAGTGAATGCGACATGGAAGGTTCCCCCGCTCCTGCTCATGTGCGCCCCCATGGGCCACACGGTCGTCGCCCACAACCCGCCACCGTAGGACGCCGCACGTCCCGGGCACCTGAGCCAGACGTCCCGGCCATGTCCCGGCCACAGACTCCACGCCCCGTGATGTCAGGGGCGGGCCCGCAGACCGCGGCCCGGGACAGCAGCCGTCTCGCGCGACCCGGCACACAGAATCCGCAGCCCCAGGGGCGTCGCCGAGTGCAGCACGTACTTGCCGTCACGGCGGCTGGTCACCAGACCACCGTCCCGCAGGACATCGAGCTGATGACTGGCGCTCGACAACGCCAGCCCCACCGCCATGGCGACCTCGGACGTGGTCCGGCCACCGCTGCGCCCGACCACCTCCGCCAGCACCGCCGCCCGCGACCGCCCCAGCAGCCGGGCCGTGCCGCCCTCGCTCGCATGCGCCAGGACCAGCGGGCTCCTGATCGCGGGAAAGACCAGCACCGGCGGCTGCTCCGCGTCGGCCGGCGCGGTCGGGCGCCGCCAGCAGAAGTACGAGGGGACAAGGAGCAGACCGCGCCCCTGAAGGTACAGATCGCGGTCGACGGGATAGTCCACCTCGAGCAGCGGGCTGTTCCAGCGGGCGAACGGGCGCAGCCCCTCCAGAAGGGCACGGACGCCGCCGTCCAGCAAAGCCCGGGTCCTGCGCCCGATGTCGTCCCGGACGACCGCACAAACCTCCGCCCAGCGCGGCTCCAGCAAGGTGGTGAAGTAGTCGTCGAGTGCGTCGGTCAGCAGGGCGAGTTCACCACCGCCGCCCGGCCCGCCCAGAGCCGTGGTCCAGCCGGGAAGCGTGCGGGACTCGGCCAGCCGACTCAGGTCACGGGTCAGAAGCGGGCGCGGGGTGGCACGCAGGACATCGAGCTCCTCGGGCAGGTCGGCCCCCGTCACCGGCGGGGTGAGGAAGTCCGGGATATAGCCGAAGCTCGGGACCAGCGTTCCCAGGCGCCGAAGAGAGTGACGTAGCGGCGCGTCACGCAGGACTCGGTGCCGGGCCGCGCGACGCCAGGCACCGAATTCGAGTGGCCCCTGCCCGGTCTGTAAGCGACACAGGCTGCAGACGATCTCCCACAGCGGATCGGGCTCCCGCGCCAGCCGGACGTTCTGCAGGTCCTCGGCGGTGAAGTGAATGCGCAGCATGCCCTCTCCTTCGAAACCGCGCGAGCCGGGCAACTGCCAGAAAAGACGAACCCCGGCTACGAGCGGTTGACTCCTCAACCGGGAGCCCCCCGCCCGCCGATGCCCAGCCGACGCCGCGCACACCCGGCGCACAACCGCCAACCGGCATGAGCGCACGACGTACGCACACCACGCCGCTCCATACCCTCGCCTGCACGGCAGCGCTGCTGACGGCCACCTCGTGCGGCAACGCCACCGACACGCCAAGCCTCCCGCCCCAGCCACGCAGCAGGAGACCGGGGCGCTCTGTACCCGCTACCGCCTCGGCAACACGGTCGGCCAGATAGCCCCACAGGCGCGGAACGATGACCGGCATTCCCACCGCCCCGCGCCATGAACAGCGCATTCCCGGACGGGTCGTCGATATGGCTGCCCTTCTCGCTGTCGGCACGTTAGTACGCAAGTACGCAGCTGCCATCGCCCCTGCCCCCTCGATTCCGCAGCCCCTGACCGCGGCCAGAGCGGGAGAATGCCGGCGCACAGCCGGGGCGCGGAACACCGAGGTAAGTGCCGGTGGTGAGCCGCTCGGCCGGGCCGTCCCAGCCGACGCCGGGCGCGACGAGCACGTAACGACGCGGGCCAGCAGGGTCAGGCCGAGCTCGCGGGCCTTGGCGTCGGACATGATCACAAGGGCCGCGGCGCCGTCGTCAGGAAGAACACGAGCCGCCCCGCCGCAGCGAGCACTCCGGGCCCGAAGAGGAAGAGTGACACGGCGATCATGTCCGTATCACCTCCGACGGACCAGAGAAGCAGACCCGCCATGGCAAGCAGCACGCACACCAGCCAGCCGACATGGGCTCGTGGGGCCGTCTCCCGGTCGAACGGCGGCAACAACCCCATCACCGCCGCCATGACAGGCACCGCGAGCACGAATGCGAAGAGCCCGGCGACCGGCATGAGCAACACGGACAACAGAGCGCTGCTCGCCAAGGCCCCGCCCAGCCTGGACCAGCTCCCCGGGCCCACCAGAACGAGGACGAACCCCACCAACCCCACAAACGCGATGATGCCCAGCACATGCGCCTCCCCGGAGCCGACAACAGCGAGGCGCACACCCCCTCCGGACCCCTCGCGGAAGCAACCGACGCGGCCTCCCAACGCAGACTAGGCACCAGCCACACCACGGCGGCAGGCGGGGCCTCTCCAACCGGGACGCGCACAAGCCACCGGCTCTGTGACCGGGAGGGTCTCTGTCCTGGCCGCCGGGCGCTCACTGCTGCTCGAGTGCGGCTTGTGCAGTGCCTGGGGAGCGGGCGAAGCGGGCGAGGGTGTGGAAGTCGTCCTCGCGCAGGCCGATGCGCGGGTTGACGTGATGCAGGAGCCCGGGTGCGTGGTGATGGGCGGCCACGTAGGCCTGGTCCAGATCGCTCTGTTCGTCGTCCACCCAGGCGAAGGGGCGGCCGTCGGCGTGCTCCACCAGGACTGCGGTCTTCCAGTGGACTGCGTCGGGGCGCTCTTGGAGCAGGGCGTCGCCGAAGTCGACGAAGGGCAGTTCGGGAAGGCCGAGCACCGGGCTGATCCACCGGTTGGCCTCGGCCATCCATGTGGTGGCCCAGCACAGCTCGTAGTCGAGCCGCAGCAGGGCCGGCCCGTGCGCCGGGTTGAGCCAGACCCGCGCAGGCCCCCGGCGCAGCGAGAGGCCTCGCCGGTCCGCTGAGCCCTCTGAGTCCTTTGAGTCCTTTGAACTCGTGCCGTCTCGCGGGGCTCTGAGGGTGACGTAGCCTGCGGGGCGCCGTTCCGGCTGGGCCGCGTAGGGGTTGAGGGGGCCGTCCACGTCGAGGAACAGCAGTGGTCGGTTCACGTGGTCTCCTCCTGCCCTGTGCTGCGTCGGCTGCGCCGATGGAAGCGCAGCTGCAGCGATGACCCAGGCCGCGGGCCGCCCTGATGCGATGACCACGGCGCGGCGGGTGCCCTTACGGTTTCAGAGCCGACCTGGCGCGCCGCCGCACGTTCCGTTCGGCAGCCCACACCAGAACGTCAGGACGACAAGGCCTGGCTAGCCCGTGGTGTGCAAGTTGTCGGTGTGCTGAGCTGGTTGCCCGCAAGAGCCGCGGGCGGCGAGCCAGGTGGTGAGGTCGCGGGCGATCCGGTCGATGCTGGTCTCGGTGGCGACGTCGTGTTCACGGCGAGTGGTGTCGCGGCGGACGACTTCGTAGCCGCCTTCATCCAGGACTGCGACGGAGGCGAACCAGGCCGGGGCGTCTTCGTCGGGCTGGATGACGACGAAGGTGTTAGCCGAGTCGTTGAGGCCGTCGATCAGCATGAACAGCGCGTCCTCGGACGGATCGTCGATGTGATCACCGTTCTCGCTGTCGGCGCGGTAGTACACAGCTGCCATCGCCCCTGCCTTCCCCTGACCCCGCCGCCCTCGTGGTCAGGATGACATGAGGAGTCCAGGCCTCGCGCCACCACCCAGGCGGCAGTCACGGATCACGAAGAGACTCTAGTCCGGACAGAAAACTAAGGCTGCATCGTGCAATAGAATAGAGAGAAAGAATGCCAACGTGCCATGGCGGAGAGGAATTTGCGATATTCTGTGGCATAATATCGCTGGTGGAGAACTGTGAAGGAGGCGTTGAGTGCCTGAGAGGAATGTCGAGTTCGGAAAATATGGCGCCCGCGGCATCAAAGGCCACGAAGCGGTCGCGCGTCGGCTCGATACTCTCGCCAACTTCATCGCTACACCCGTCACTGCACGCCGTGGTCTGCTGGCCCGGCTGCACTACCTCACCCGCACCGAGCATGCCCGCGCCGCTGCCCGCCAGGCGGGCCTGACCGTCAGCGACCGTACGCTCAAGACCTGGCTGGACGGCAAGCGCAGCCCGTCGAAGAAGAACCTCGAGAAGGTGGAGGCCGCTTACCGGGCGGTGCGCCGGCGCAACGTGGCCCGTTACCTGCTGGCCCGTCTCAGCCGGAACGGCCGCGGTACCAGTGTGGAGCTCCATCCACTCAACCAGTCCCAGGTGGACCGGCCCCGCCAGCGTGTGGTCGAGTTCCGGCGGCTCAACGTCCGGCACTGGGACCGCATCGTCGAAGCCTGGTCCCAGGACGACTATGAGGCTCTCGATGAGGCGTGGGTCAATGATGCCGTGATCGACCTGGGGTCTCAGTGGGGACAGTACGAGTACGTGGCGAACATCGGCTTCGCGGCCTGACGGCGAGCGCAGCTTTACGCCCACATGGAGCCAGGCCCTGAGCTGTGCCGCGCCGGGGCCATCGCGGCGCAGGGGAGGAGTCGGCAGGTCCAGCTCACCGGCACCCGACCGCCCTGATCCAGGTCACCCGTGCGGCTCGCTTCCTCGGCTGGGTCACCGGGCTGACACTCCTGGCCACTGTCGTCGCCGTGATCGCCCTGACTGTCACTGGGCAGACCAGCTATCTCACGCCTGTCATCGGGATCGGTGCCGCGGAGGCTGCGGTCGGCGGCACCATCCATGTCCGTATCCGCATCCGGCGCTGACCTTCGTTGAGGCCGGATAGCCCTCCTTCTCAAGCACCAAACGACGGGCCTCGCGTGGAGAGAATGAGGATGCGGGCGTGCGGGGCGAGCCATTCGCCGGACCACCTCCGCTCGCGCGGAGAGCACACGGTGGGCACGGTCACCGACGGCACCCACACCGGGCCACCTCTGCTCGCGCGGAGAGCACGTCGGCTCCACAGCGGGGGCCGTGGGCAAGGGCGGACCACCTCCGCTCGCGCAGAGAGCGTGGCGTCCGAAACGTCGGCGTCGGGTCCCACAACGGGCCACCTCCGCCCGCGCGGAGAGAACCCGCCGCCCAGCCACGCGAACCAGATCCTGAATGGATCACCTCCGCTCGCGCGGAGAGCACGGGTATCCGTCCCGCCCTGCGGGTCAGCCCCG
>NZ_JBHYJH010000030.1:32217-41103 GCF_042740445.1 Streptomyces sp. NPDC059003
CCGGACCACCTCCGCTCGCGCGGAGAGCACACGACAGGGAGTCGGCGATGCGCGGGAGCATCGCGACGGTGGGGGCGGCGAGTCGGCGCCGGGCGTCGGCGGGAGCAGGGGTCGTGCGTGGTGGGGCTGGTTTGGTCATGCGGTTTCCCGGGCGGGGGCGATGCTGAGCAGGCCGCAGCCGTAGGCTTTGCCGCGGCCGATGCCTTCGGTGATCTTTTTGCGGAGGGGTTCGGGGTCGGTGATGGTGGCGGTGCCGTCGAAGCGTGTGCGGGCGTGGCAGATGCGTTGTGGCTGGAGGGAGTTGCGGGGGCTGCGTGTGCCGCGGGCGGTGTCGAGGGGGTGGGAGAGGTGGGTGAGGGGTTTGAGTCCGGCGGTGTCGGCCTGGCGGAGCCACCATTCGTCGGCGTCAACGCCGTGGAGGGAGACGACGGCTGGCAGGTTGTAGAGGCGGCGGGTGGTGGCGCCGGGTTTGCGGACGGCGCTGGCCACGCAGCGGTAGTGGACCGTCAGGCCGGGGCGCAGGGCGTTGAGGAGAGCGTCGAGGGGGCGGGTTGTGCCGTTTCCGTAGCCGGTGGGGAGCTGGCTGAGGTCAGGTTCGGTGGTGCTCTGCAGGAGGATGTGTACTCCGGTGGGGGTGTCCTCGGTACGGAAGAGAACACCGAAGCGGGCCCGTGGGTCAGGGCCCGCCTGCGTGGGGAACAGCGTCATGAGGCGGCGGTGCAGGACGACGGCCGTTTCGGTGCTGTTGAGGTCGCAGCGGGCCTCGCGGGATCGCTGGTCGGGGACGATGCGGGTCAGCCAGGTGGTCAACGGCTGTGTCCTTCCGGGGCTGGGCGGGCGAGGTGTTCGCCCAGGTATGCGGTGAGGGATGCCAGGTGGCCGGTGCCGAGTCCGGTGTGCTGGTCGGCGGGTAGGTGGAGGGTGCGCCGGTAGAGGGCGCGGGCGCGGTGGGTGCGGCGGCTGGGGTGGAAGGAGACCGGCTGATCGTTGATCTCGCTCACGGGGTGTGTGCCCTCTTGGCTGTCACCGGTGGCTAGTTGCTGTGGAGTCTGGAGCAGGTTCAGGGGCCGGTCGGAGAGGAATTCGACGTCCCGGCTGCCGTTGCGCGGGCGGGGTGCGGCGAGCGGGAGATGCACGAGGTGGTGCAGGGGATCGGCGGTGGTGCCCAGCAGTAGGGGGCCCTCGGGCGGGCAGGAGCGGCGCCCCAGGAACAGTGGCCAGCGTGGCGTGGTGAGGGCGTGCGCGGCTCGGTGGAGGAGCTCGGTGTCGGCGGGGCTTCCGGTGATGGCGATAGTGAAGGCCGCGTCGGCGAGGTAGGTGCGGTGGGTGAGGAGTGTGCCGGTGTCGCCGGGCCGCTTCTTGCCCTCGGCGGTGGTGACGGTGGCCTTGGCGGGCAGGCCGCCGCCGACGGTGTGCAGGTCACGCAGGAGGACGCCGGGCCGGTCGACACGAATCGTCAGGGACAGGCGGGCGAGGTCGTCCGGCGGCTGATCACGGCCCCGGCCGAGCGCGGACGCCAGGAGGCCGAGGACGCCGGAGCGGGTGGGAAAGGGTGCTGTGTCGCGTTCGTTGAAGGGGCTGCGCTCGCCCCAGGACTGCAGGGGGCCGGCAAGCCGTAGCAACAGGCCCGTCTCCGCGGGTGCGTTCGGGGTATGGGGGGAGTTCACGCCGTCTCGTCCTTGCTGTCGGCGAGCGCGGCGTCGAGGACGGTGGTGATCAGGCTGTCGAAGGAGTCGTGGCGTTGGCCGAGTCCGGTCAGGTCCCCGGTGTGCAGGCCTGCCCAGCCTGAGGTGAGCACGCGTCCGGTGCCGAGCAGCCGGTTGGCGGCAACGGCGTATTCGTCGAGCCGGGTCCGGGAGGTCTGTGCGAAGCCGCCGCGGGCCTGGACAGGCTCTTCGAAGGCCGCCGCGTACGACAGCGGGCGGTCGGTGCGCACGCACAGGTGGACCAGGTCGGGGATGGTGTGGGGGGCGGTGGAGTTCTTCTTGGCCTGGGGGAGTGACTCGATGAACGCGGCCAGGAACGCGGCGGTCAGCTCGCGGGCCGCCTGCGGTTCGTCGCCGATGTTGGCGGCGAGGTCACGCAGGTCGACGGTGGCATAGCGGTAGAAGGTGCCGGCGCTGAACTCGGCGTGCCCCATGTGGCCGCTGCCGGTCGCGTCGCCCCAGGCGGCGGTGATGTCGTCGACGGCGGAGAAGTAGTCGAGCTCGACGTCGGTCTGGTGGGTGGTCAGGGCGTGGGCGACCTGGACGGCGCCGTCCACCCCGGCGTTGTCGACTTCGGCGAGCATCCGGCCGAAGAGGTTGATGACGCCGTTGCGCGAGCGCAGCACCGCCTCGACCTCGTCCTTGGGCAGCACGCTCTTGTCGGCGGGCTTCTTGATGTCTTTGGCCTTCTCCAGCGTCTCACGGTGGGCTTCGGCGAGGTCGGCCAGCTCGGCGACCGCCGTCTGCGGCACGTACACCATCGCGTTGGTGAGGACCTTGTTGGGCACGGTCTGCTTGGCGTCGGCCGGGTCCTTGGCGAGCTCGAACTTGATGCTGCTGGCCGCTGCCATGTGGGCGCCCGCGCGCTGGGCCGCGGTCTCGGTCCAGTCGCGCTCGAGCAGTTCGCGGGTGACGCGTTCGCCGATGCGGCGGGTGCGCAGGGCGGCCTGGCCGATCTTGTCTTCGAAGACGGCACGGGTGGCGCGCTTCCAGGACTGGCTGCTGACGCGCGTGCGCAGCGTGTTGCCGTACTGGACGGTCTTCACGGAGTTCGTGTCGTCCCGGTTCAGGTTGGCGAACGGGACCGACTGCAGGATGTGGAGGTCGATGAAGCGGGCAGGAATGGACACAGGGGGTTCCTTTGCGGGGCTGGGTGTCAGGGGAGGGGCGTCATGCGCGGGCGGGACCGGTCAGCCGTCGGCTTCGGGTTGATCGGTCTCTTCCCGGGCGGCTTCTTCGAGGTCGCTGTGGTTGGCCTGCTCGCGTGCGTCCGCGGAGCGCTGCCGGTAGTAGTCCTGCAGCCAGCGGCGGGAGATCGACCCGCAGTGGTCGGGCCAGGCGATCAGGTCGCTCAGGAGCTGGGCCCAGTCGACAGGTACGTCGAGCCCTCTCAGGTAGCCGACGGCAGCGGGCAGGTGGCGGTGCAGGCCATCGATGCTCTGCCGGGTGAGGAGGTTCAGGCGTGCCTCGGCCGTGGACTCCCGCATCGCCTTCTCCCGGCCGGGACCGGATGTGACGGCGGTGGCGAAGGCCATGCCCAGGCTCCTGCCATAGCGTTGTGGTTCTTTCGGCTTTGCTGCTGGTTCAGCGGCCGATTCCGCCGCAGGTCCAGCAGCGGTGGCGCCACCGGTGTCGTGTTCCGTCAGCGGCTTGGATGCATCCGTGGTGGCGGAGCCACTTCGTGGCTGAGCTGCGATCATCGCGGCCACCGCGTAGTAGGCCCGCTGCTCCGCGCCCGCGCCGAGGCTGTTCTCCGGCAGCCATGGTGCGATGAACCGGTGCATGCGCTGCGTTTGGCGGTCATTGACCGAGCGACGCAGACCGCTCCGCAAGGCGCTGCGGGCTCCGGGTTCTTCTCGGCAGAGCTGCTCCGTCCACTGGGTATAGGCCAGCAGACGCTGACGCTTTGCTGCGGCCCTGTCGGTGGTGGTCTGAGTTGTCATCCTGCTCCTCGTCCTCCTAGCCGTCGTCAGCGGTGCGCGCGCGTGCGGCCTGAGCCTTGTGGGCTTCGTCGGCCTTCTTGCGCACTCCGCCGTACAGCCCGAGCCGGGCCTCGGAGGCAGCCTTCGCGCCGCGTTGGGTACGGGTGATGGAGGCCGTCACGGTGTCGTACGCCTCCAGCGCCAGGGCCAGGAACGCAGACCGTGTTCCGGCTCTGTCGAAGCCTGCGCCCGGCGTTTTGCCCGAGCGGTCCAGGTGGCGGAAGCGGTCCCAGAATTCGGCTTCGGCCCGGGGCCAGTAGCGGGCGGCGGCCTCGGCTGCCCAGGCGTCGCCCTTGGCCTTCGGGTCGCGAACGTAGGCGGCCCAGGCCTGCTTCACCGCCCTTTCCAGACGCCGCCCGTACAGCTCGCCGAGCTGCCGCAGCTGCGCCACGGGCAGGGCAGTGCGCGGGGTGTCCCGTTCTGCGAAGCCCAGTACCGCGGGCGTGGTGCCGTCCACGAACTGGATGTCCTTGGCCTGTGCCTCCTGCTCGAAGCCGAGGGCACGCACCCGCAGATCCTCCGATACCTCGAAGGCGTACTCGAAGACCTCTGGCCGCCTGGGCTGGGCGGTGCCCGGCGGCTCCTTGAGGAGCAGCGCGTCCAGGTCCCGCCACAACGCGCGCCGGGAATCGGCCGGGCGCGGGTAGCGGTTGCCCTGCTGGCTCACCTGCCAGATCAGGAAAGGGTCGTCCCGCGGAATGCGGCCGGTGCGATACGCCCAGGTGATGTAGGCGTCCCGCACCCACCGGCCGTCATCTCCCCGCGGCACCAGAAGCAGAGCATGCTGGGAACACGCCGTAAGGCGCGAACAGGGACCGGCTGGTTCAGGGGGTACCGCATCGGGGTCCGGCAACTCGCCCCATTCCCACGGGCATTGGTCCTGCGAGCGCGTCACGGTGACTGCCGGCCTGACCAGACCGGCCAGCAGCGTCTCGAAGAGTGTTTCCCCTTCGGGGTGGTACGAGAGTGCGGTGCGCAGCGGACCGGCCGTTGCGCTGGCGCTCTTCTTGCCGTTCACCTCACGGGACGAGCAGCGGCCCGATGGCCCGTAGTAGTGCCACACCAGAAGATTCAGCACTGCCTCCGATGCGCTTAGCGGCTCGGGGCGGGCGTCTCTGTCGGGCCTAAACCAGGCGTGATTGTTGCCCGAGGCGCGCGTGACGATCAGCTTGTTCACCCCGGCGGTGTTGTCCGCGTCGCACTGATCGGACAGGCGCGCATCCTGCATCCACGGCCGGCCGCCCTCGGGGTCGTACAGGAAGAAGCGGTGCTCGTACGCGGCCAGGTACGCCTCGATGCCGTCCTTCGGTAACTCGCCTGCATCCAGTACTTCTTCGCGCCGAGTTCCCCAGTCCCTGGCCCCGGCCTCGTCCAGGCCGGTGATCCGGGCAGTGAGCGCGTAGAGGGTGCGCAGAAGGCTGGAGTGTGCGGGCGGGGAGGTGACCGCGAGTGAGGCGATCTCGCTGCTCCGCTCGAGCAGTTCACGTAGCCCGATGTGGTCGGGAGGCTCGTCACTCGAGGAGGCGTAGACGCTGGCTGCCCAGCGGACGGGAATCCAAGGTTCGTTGAGCAGGTTGTAGGCAGGTGTTGGCATGGTGCTCCAGGTGAAGGGTCACAATGGAGGCGGGGTCTCCGCGGGTGCGGAGGTGAACCGTGTGCTGGTTGTGGAGCGACACGTATTGCCCCCTCTGCCCGCGCAGGCGGGCTGTGCCGCCCTGGCAGCCGGTCAACCGGAGAAGAACACCGGGCGCCAGGGCGGCTGTTGAAGAGCGTATGTGAAGTGTGCTGGTTGAGGAGAAGGCTTCTTCAGGGGCGGCTTGAAATCATGGTTGCGCGGCTTCCAAACCCACGTCCGACGTCCGGATCGTGCGATCCCCGTGCTGGCAGGACCAGCCGATGGTCACCTTCTGATCGAGCTCCTGCCGCATCCGCAGGAGCACCAGATCGCGGAGCAACGGCTGCTCCGCCCAACCGCCCGGGGCCGCATGGCCCTCCCCGCCCCGCAGCCACTTGCCCGGCACAGGGGCGACATGGGACATGATCTCGGCCAGCTGGCCACGGCAGAGACCATGACCGCCTTCGGGCAGCGGATGGACTCCAGCTTCGTCGAGCGTCAGGGAGCCGTCGCTCTGCTCATACAGGCACAACACCCGCCCTGTATCGGCCCCTAGACGGGTCGTCAGCAGCTCCTCTGTGACGCCGGCCTCCCGCCGACTGAGCCGATGGAGATCGCCAGCCACGTCGGCCGGGGCACTGATGCCCACCCTGGCGGCCAGGTGGGTCTGGGCCATCTCCTCGGCCTGGCGCTCAGCATCCAGGATGCGCTGCTGCTCCTGCTCCGCGGCCCCCGCCAGCCGGTCGACGAAGTCCTGCGCGTACACGGTGTCGACCAGGTGCTGGACATCGCCCGGAACGTCGATGCCCTCCCCTTGCGAGTCGGTCAGGATGAGGGCGGTGCGGCGCAGCAGCCCGGCGTCGTAGACCGACCCCCAACTGCGCGGCACCGTAGTTACGCCGTCGGAGCTGACAGGTTCCAAGACGACCAGGCGCGGCTCATCCTCGGGGAGCGCCCAGCAAGGACGCCCTGTCTCACCGCGCTCGTGACGGCGACCGCGCCCGGCGCGCTGGAGAAGCTGAGCCAACGGGGCGAGATCGCTGACGATCAGGTCGAAGTCGAGGTCAAGAGACTGCTCCACGACCTGGGTGGCGACGAGAACGGATCCAGGGCGCGGCTGAGCGACATCCTGCTCGCCGCACGGCTTGCCGTACGCGGTCTCGCACTCGGCGGTGATGCGCTGCCGGACGCGCGCCGGGTAGCGCGAATGCAGTAAACGCAACCCTCCTTGACGCCCGGCGAGGCCGGGGAACGCTCCGCGCAGATCCCGGTAGGTCTGCTGGGCCTCAGCGACCGTCGTGCAGCACACCAGAGCAGTGCCCCCCTCGGACACGACGGGGCGCAGCGCCTCCCGCAGGGCCTCGCGCCGCCCCCCGGGACGCGGGGCCCGCGCCGGGTCCGCTTCCGTATCCCACACAACCGACCGAACGTTGACGTCGATGCGGCGGGCCCGTTCGCTCCCAGTCGCATGCGGCGGCGAGACGGAGCCGGTCGCGACGTCTGTGAACAGCCAGCCCGGGTAGCAGGGTTCGACGGCCGACGGCTCCGTGAACCCGGCACCGCGCCGGTAGGCATCCACCAGCGAGGTCGCCGTGCGGCCCGTCAGCGTGGCCGACAGCAAGACCACCGGTGCGTGGAACGCGCCGAGCCATTCCAGCAGACGGATGAGCAACTGGTGCATCCACGGCCCGTAGGCATGGGCCTCATCCACCACCAGAACCTTGTCGGACAGACCGAACAGCCTCAGGGAGTTGTGCGTGAGAGGCAGCACGCCGCTTAGCACCTGATCGATAGTGCCTGCGCCGAGAGGAGCAAGCAGCCCGCGCTTGTGCCCACGCAACCACGCGCCGGCCGCAGTCGCGGTCTCCGCGTCGCCGCTGATCTCACCGTCCGACAACCGCTCGCCTTCAGCGAACCCAGCATCCCCCGCGTAGAGAGGGCTGAGCCAGGCCATGGAATGCAGAAGCGTCATGGCACGCTCTCCGCCCATGGCGGCCTGAGCGAACCTCCTCACCCTCGGGAACATCGCGTCCGCGGTGGCCATCGTCGGCAGCGCGAAATAGAGACCGCGCGCCCCAGCCGCCCGGCCCAGCACCGACGCCGCATACAGAGCGGCCTCCGTCTTGCCGTCGCCGGTCGGAGCCGTGACGAGCAGCAGCCCTGTCCCCCCGGCCGCCACCAACTGCGGCAGCCGATCGGCGAGATCGCCCTGCAGGGCGTTGGGAGTGAAGGAAAACATGGCGCCGAACTGCTCGGCATCGAACCGAGCCCGGCCCAGCTGCGCCCTGGACACCAGTCCCGGAGCGACCTTGCACACATGCTCCCAGTGGGTGTCCAGCTCCCCAGGAGTCGCCCGCCAGCTCTCGGGCGGCAGCCTCGGAATGATCGCCTCCTTCTGGCTGGCCAGCCAGTCCGCAACGACGACCAGACTGGAGACGATCACGGCCAGCTCAGCCGTCAGCCCTTGCGCAGGCACGGCATCGGCGCCGATCACTCGGCGCAACTGGGCGAAGTGCACCTCGCGTTGGACGGCCCAGCCCTCCTCCCCGAGGCCGGGCTGATAGTCGCTCGCCGCGTCCAGCTCCTTGGCCAGAAGCACTCGACCGAAACACCCATGGTGCCCACCGAGCAGCTGAGCAACCTGATGACTGACTGCCTGCCGCATCCGCCTCCGATCCCCTGGATAGCCAGCGCCTTCCAACAAGTGAGCGAGCGCCCAGTGCGTCGCTATCTCGTGGCGAAACGCACGCTCGTCCACCGCACCGGGCGCAAACGCGTAACGGGGATCCTCACGCACCGAAGCGAAGGCCTCTGGCACCTGAGCCTGGAACGGGGGAGTGATCTTCCCCAGGTCGTGCAACCCGGCCCAGAACGAGAGCACCACACGCGCCTCGCCCACCGGCAAGGCGAGCGTGCAGGCTATCCGCTCACGTACGGAATCGCCGAGCAAGCCATCCCAGAGAACTCCGAACACGGCGGCCGTGTCCAGGAGATGACAGATCACGGGATAGGGGCGCAGCAACCCCCGCTGCTTGCCCCACATCCGGGCATCGACAGGCACGTCCCCGCACGAGTGGCTCTCTCGCTCCATGGCATCAGAAATAGCAGCCACCACTGACAACGGGCCTCCACCAGGAGAAACCCGTGACCGACGCTCGCTTTGACTGGGAGCATAGGATTCCCCTATGCCTGATCCACGACTCGCACTTCGGCGATGGCTGGGCTGCGCCGTGGTGCCGGTTAAAGAGTATGCAAAGACGCTGTAGCGCCCCAGGTCAGGAAGAGTGCTCTCCGCGCGAGCGGAGGTGGTCCGACCATGACCATCAGGAACAGGCCGATGAGCGCGTGCTCTCCGCGCGAGCGGAGGTGGTCCGTACTCGGCAAATCCGCGAGTCAGCTTGGACAGGTGCTCTCCGCGCGAGCGGAGGTGGTCCGCTCAACGCGCAGAAGCAGTCGGCGGATGGGCTGTGCTCTCCGCGCGAGCGGAGGTGGTCCGCAACACGAGCTACTCGGGTTCGACCTCGGCGAGTGCTCTCCGCGCGAGCGGAGGTGGTCCGGCCCGGATCCGGGCCGAGGTGATGAG
>NZ_JBHYJH010000030.1:41200-50609 GCF_042740445.1 Streptomyces sp. NPDC059003
AGAGTGCTCTCCGCGCGAGCGGAGGTGGTCCGGCCCGGATCCGGGCCGAGGTGATGAGTGAGTGCGACGGAGGCGATCAGTGATGACCCGCGACCGCGACACCGCCCTGGATGCGCTGCTCGCTCAGGCTGACGATGCCGTGCTCACCGTGGTGGTAGATGCTCTCGACCTGGACGCCGGTCGCCGCGCTTTGTGCGGCGACACCGCGAAGGCCGACCGGTACGCCGCGGCTGCGGCCTGCTGGCCCCGGGCCTCCGGTGCCCCGGCAGTCCCGTTGTGCTGCGCTGAGAATGACCTGCTGTGTGAGCTCCTCAGTGTTCTGGCCGAGGCAGGGCGTGTTGCGAGGATGCTCCGGTGCCACGTGGACGTTCCCGCGCACGGCGTGCTGCTGGACTCCGTGGGCCTGCGGCTGCAGTCCCTGGTCGGCACTGCTCGCGTGCGCAAGGCCGACGGCCCAGCCGCGGAGCGCGCTTGCGCAGGTCCGGCAGGGCGTGGCCCGGATCCGCGTACCTTCTCCAGCTCGGGACGGAGCTGGTTGAGGCGCCGCTTGAGGAAGGACTGGATGTCGCTGAGCCGCGCGCGGACGTAGGCCAGTCCCTGCTCGACTTCGGTGATGCCCTCCCCGCAGACATCGATGGGCTGCGTGAGGGCCAGCTTGGTGTGGATGAAGTCCAGCAGAAATGCGAGGACTTCGGCGGCGTGCGCCTCCACGGCGTAGGCCGGGGTGTTCTTCAGGCCGTAGTGCTGAAGGCCGTTGCGGGGCTTGGCCAGGGCTTTCAGGGCGGCCGCACCCTGTCGTCCACGGCGACTTTGCGCAGCCGGCCAACGGCGGCCTGAGTGGTGCAGCTGATGAAGTCGCCGTCCTCGAACTTCTTGCGCGTGGCGGTGCCGGGCTCCTTGAAGACCAGGCTCCAGTGCTCCTCGACCAGGCGGGCCTTGAGAAGCACCTCGGCGGCGGCTTGGAGGTGCAGCACCGCGTACTTCAGGTCCCTGGGGGTGGGCGGGTCGGCGGTGGTGAGGTGGTCGACCACGCTGCGCAGGTGGACGCCGTTCTCCACCGGGGGGAAGTCCACGTGGACCGGCTCCACGCCGCGCGGCGCGCCCGCGGGGGCTTCGTCCGGTGCGGGGGAGGGGGCGGTGGCGCCCGCCCCTTCGTTCGAGTCGCTAACAGTCAAGGTTTCAATCCTTGCTGACGCTAGGATTCCTGACGGCCACTCACCGGCCGTGCGGTTGCTTCGTGTTCTGCCAGGAAGAATGAGAGGTAAGGCGCCCTTCACCTGAGTGCGCGGCGCCTCGGCGGGGGCGCGGGGGAGGCTCGCGGCCGCGCACGGCCCGGTTCTGGCGGTCGCTTTTCGGACTATTCAACGGAAAAGCGCGTTTCGCCCCGATGCGGCGCCACCGCCGAGCTGGGGGAGGTGTACGAGCGCCATCACGCACTCAGCCGACGATGGCCACGGGTGCGTCCCAGGCGTCGCGGTCGACGGTGATGGTGTAACCGCCGCGGGTCTCCTTGCTGTTAACCATGTACTGGTGGCCACGACTGTGGTTCGTGTACAGCGATTTCGACCACGGCCAGTCACTGGTCGTGGTGTTGACTTTGTCCCACTTCGCATACCAGAGATAGCCCGGCAGATCGGTGCGGTCGGCAGCGGTGGCCACGGCCTTCGCACTGGAACTGCTGAACCCGTAGTACCCGGCCCGGTACGTCTTGGCGCGCAGGGTCTTGGTGAAGGCGCGCACGTACGTGAGCACCGCGTTGTTACACGAGGTGTTCGCGACGTCATACGGCTCCATGTCCAGGTAGATCGCGCTGCCTGCCTTCATGCCGAGCCTGGAGGCCTTGGCCACAGCGTCCTTGCCGTTGGCGACACCGAGGGAGGAGGCGTTGGCCACCGTGATCTTCTCCGGACTGGAGCCCCTCTGGCAGAACGGCTGAGCACCCACATAGATGGGGATGAGCTTCCACCCCTGGGCGGTGACCGTCTTCACCCAGGGCGCGGTGAGGTTGGGCTGAGTGCAGCCGCGGTTCTTGCCGCCGATGTAGACGGCGGCCGCGCCGTAGAACCCGGTGCGCCACGCCTTCATCGCCGCGGCCGAGGGAGCGGTGCAGGTGTCGAAGGCGCGACCGGTGTACGTCTTCTTCCCGGGCCAGGCCGTGCCCGCCGACGCGCTCTGCACAAGGACACCGCCACCCGCGACGATCGTGGCCCCCGCGGCACCCCAGGCGATGTAACGACTTCTCCTGGACAGCCGGTGCGCAGGCTTACGCGACTTGCCGAACATACGGTCCCCACCCCTTGATACGCACTGGTGCGCACTTCTGTTGTTACTGATCGCTGCAGGATAGGTCCGGTGCGGTGGGTGCTGCGGTGGTCGTGGTGCAGATCTCACCAGGATCGTTCTGTCCTCCCGATCCGAACGAGTCGCATCAGCCGCTGTTCTCGGAACACGTCAGGCAGGATCCCGGCAGCGTGACCGTGCGTCACCGGCGCACGGAAGCGTGATCGCCTTCACGGAATTCCGCCAGGACCCGCTTAACAACGTCATAGCCAGCCCACAGGGGTTCGGTGGTGCGGCATGTGCGGCGGCGGGATTCCTGGTCAGCTCGGACGGTAGGACGCCGGGGAGCGGCGTGCCGTCACGTACGGGCAACGCACGGATGCCCGCTGCCTCCGGCACCGAAGCCCCCGAGCCCCGGGGCAGGTGTGGCGCACATCACTCGCCGGGTGGCAAACGCTGTAGGGGCCCGGGTGACTGGCATTAGTACGGGACCCGGCAGGGGGTGTGTTCAGGGCTGATGGATCCCGCGCTGTTGATGGTCATGAGCGAAGGACTTCTGAAGTGAAGAAACGTCCGCTGATCCCCGGTCAGCGAGAGAGCATCCTGCCCGTCTTGTGTCCAGTGGGCCAGCTGCCGCCGGATTCGCTGCCGCAGTGGGGGTACATCGAGACGAACGAACGTGCCTTCCGGCGGCACGTCCTGTCCAGCGTGGGAGAGATCCACGAGGGCGACGTCTCCGACAAGACCTTCCAGAGCCTGCACGCCAGGCTGCGGAAGGGGCCCGTCGAGAAGAAGATCAAGGACTACGCCTGGAAGTCTTTCCGCAACGCGGTGCGGAGCTTCCACGGCGCGCTGGCCCGGCAGCGTGCGCGCGAACTCCTCGTCGGCGACGACACCTGGCTGCTGGAGACGTCCCCCGTCCCGGACACCGACTGCGCCGTGGAGTTCGGTCCCGACTCCGTGGCCACGATCGTCATCGACCAACTGGAGATGGCGCAGTTCGGCAAGGTCCTCGACCGGGAGCTGGCACCCGGTGAACTGATCGCGTTCTGCTTGGTGGAGTTCGACGGACTCACCGTCGCCCAGGCCGCCGAGCTCCTCAAGATCGCCCCCAGCACTGTGCGCAACGCCATCTACCGGGCGCGCAAGAAGCTCAGGCCGATGCGCGCGCGCCTCGGCCTGGCCAAGTAGCTGTTCCCCCGGGTGCACGGGCCGGGGCACTGTCCCGGCCCGTGCACGCCGAGGGTGGGCTGCTAGGCCCGCCAAGAAAGTTGGAGAGGAAACGGAGCATGCGCACAGAAAGCCGGAAGCGTAAACCAGACATGGGGCTCGCGATGAACTCGTTCATCGCCCTGATCACCTACAGGTTGTCCCGCATGTGGGGCGCCGTCCTGATCATCCTGGAACCGGTCAAGGAGGCGTTTCTTTCTGGCGGCGGGCCTCGATCCACTGAGGCTCGCCGGGGCGGCGGGGTCTTGCCGCTGACTAGGAAAGAAGCGTCTCAGTGATGGATCTGCATGTGGGTGATCGGCGGTGGACCGTTGTAACGAAGTAGCTGGGGCAGCAAAAACAGCGACTGCGGTGGTCGCAGGGGGACCGCCCACCGTGAAGCGGCTGGAATGGCTCTGAGTGCTGGGCAGAGCCGCCCTTCGCGGGGCCGGGGCTCCTAGCGGGGCAAACGCTAGGGGCCCCGGCCCTACTGGTGTTTGGTGCAGGGGCGCATGAGGCGCCTTCACACCGCGCGCTCGGCTCGGCTTTCCACCACGGGCGCCGGAGACACCGATCAGGAGGCCAGCCCCATGACCAGCAACCCCCTTCCCGACGGACAGGGACAGCACTCGCACAAGGAGGAAGACCGGGCAGCCCTCGATGAACGGTTCCGGCAGGCGACAGCCAAGCTGGACTTCCAGCGCCGCCAGGTCCGCGCGCTGCGCCAACTGCGCCGACGTGAGCGGCACCGCGCCACCGCCCGCTGGGCCCGCCGACGCCGCGGAGCGATCCTCTTCTGGACCGGTACGGCCGCCGCCACGACCGGGGCGCTCCTCCTCGCCCTGGACCAGCGGGACCTGGCCCTCAACCTGTTCATGGCCGCCGTCAGCGCCTGGTTTGCCGCACTCACCGCGGAGCGGCTCTCCCCTTGATGACCGTCCCGCACCGTGACAGCTGACGCCCAGGGGCCCGGACCGAAGGCCGGGGTCCCTGGGCGTCGAAGCCTGCCATCCCGGTCGGCGCGTCCGGTATGCGGCTCTGCCGCACGGTGAAGCCCGCTGCGGGCTGGTGAAGTGCGCCGGAGGGGAGCAGCCCCCGGGCCGCGGTGAGCCTGTGAGGCGCCCATCGCTTCGACGGTCAGGGCATGCCGGGCGGCCTTCGACATGGCATCACCGTCGGTGATGGTGTGGCTGGTGGTCACCGAGGGCGTGGCGGCTCGTCGGCGTCGGCGGCGTGGAGGACTTCCTGGCTCAGCAGGTCGAGGTCGTCCGTGGCGGTGCGGTAGTTGCACAGGCAGGCGCGTAGGACGGTGCGGCCGCGCACGGCGATGGTGGCGAGGTAGGCGCGTCCACGGGCCTGGACACAGTGGGCGATCCGGGCGTGGAACTCGTCTGGGTCCGCGTTGTCTGGGTTGGTGATGCGGAAGCATGCCACGGGCCACCGGTCAGAAGCTCTAGCCGGGGTTCTGCGGTGATCCGGTCGCGCAGCCGGTCGGCGAGGGCCAGGTAGTGCTCGATCAGGGCGGTGACGCCGTCGCGTCCCAGATGATCCAGGGTGGCCCATAGGGCGAGGGCCCGGGTGCCGGGGCGAGTGAGCTCGATCGTGGCGTGGGAGAGCCACGGCGACGCGTTGCCTTCGACAGCGGTGAGGTAGGAGGCGCGGTGGGTGAAGGCCGTGTGCAGGTGCTCTGGGCCGGGAAGCGGCTACCGCGAGGGCCACGCCGCCGTCTTCGGTGCGACAGCCAGGCACGTGCACCCCGGAGACGACGGGATGGCCGCCCGCGGGGATGCGCTCTCACCGCTTGATCACGGAGCTGCCCTGTGATCAGACTGCAGCCCGTGAGTTCCGACTTGCCTGTCTTCCGCTACCACCCCGATCCACTCGCCAGCGGGTCCATCCGCGTCAGCGCTGAGACCTGTGTGTGCTGCAACCGCGCCACGGGGTGGATCTACACCGCGACCTTCTACACCGCCCAGGAGGTCAGCGGGCGGTTCTGCCCTTGGTGTATCGCGGACGGCAGCGCGGCTGAACGGTTCGCCGGTGAGTTCGTGGACTCCTACGGCCTCGACGGCGTCGGCGAGGAGATCCTGCATGAGGTCACCCGCCGCACGCCTGGCTTTCATGCCTGGCAGGATCCGCACTGGCTCGTCCACTGCAACGAGGCGGCTGCCTTCATCAGCGAGGTCGGATACAGCGAGCTGGCAGCCCACCCCGAGGCCCTCGACCAGCTCAGGCAGGACCTGCGCAGGGACGGCTGGCACGACCCGGACCGGCTCGAGCAGTTCCTGACCCGTCTCGGTGAGGGAGCCACGGCCATGCTCTTCCGCTGCACCGTCTGCACCACCCACCTCGCCTACGCGGACGCCTCATAACCCTGCTTCGCACGACACCGCCGGAGGATCGGCTGCGCGGGTCAGGTCTCCCGTTGTGCCGCGTCGTGCAGATGGGCGACCATCCAGAACTCCTTGCCCCGTTCGCTGTCGCCCGTCGTCGCGGTGTCCAGGCAGCTGAGAGCCGGCCCCGCTGCCTCCGCCACCGGGGCCGCGTCAGTGGATGCTGGCCCCACCCGACGACCTGTGTCGTCTGCGCGTCAGTGGAGCCAGGTTCCGCTGCCGATCGAGGCGTCTGAGATCGGCAAGTGGGGCCGAACCCAAGGTGTCGAGTGGGTCCACTTCTCGGCTCTGGCTCACTTGGCGTGGAGAGCTCACTGTGGGGGATGGCAGCGGCGTGTGGTGAGATATCCGCGTTCTATGAGTCGCTATGGAGGATGTCGTTCTATGTCTGCGTATGCGTCATTGACACGGGCTCTGGCGGAGGCGCTGGTCGACGTCCTCTGGTTCGTTGAGGGGTGCGAGGACGAGCAGTTGGATCCGGATGACGCCGTGAAGGTCCTGGACGGTGTCGCCGCTCTGGTGTCCCGCCTGTCGGGTGATCAGCGAAGCGAGTTCATCGACCTGCTTGGTTCGATGGCCTCGGAGGAGAACGATGCGTCGCGTCGCGAGTTCTTGGAGGGCTTTGCTGAAGGGTTCGGCCTCGTTGAGGAGGACTCCTGACCTGCCCGTTATTCGTAGAGCAGGACTCGCTTGCGGAGGAGCTCGAAGCCTGCGCGCCCGAACATTTGACGCTTGAGCATCTTGATCCGGTTGACGTGGCCTTCGATGACGCCCGAGTTCCATGGCTGTGTGAGGCCGGCGATGACCGCTTCGAGGTGCTGAGTGAACCGGCTGGGGCTGGGCAGGTCGGTTGCGGCGCGGGCGGATGCGATCCACTCCGGCAGTCGCTCGCCCTCCAGCTTGGTGACCATGTGGGCGAAGGAGCGGACGTGCTCGGTGAGTGCTGTCAGTTCAGGGCAGTTGGACAGGGCCGCCTTGAGCTGGAGCCGGTTGCGTTCGGCGGGCGCGTCGGGGTGCGTGAGGATCCAGCGGGCGACGGCGCAGGCCGACGGCGGCCGGGGCCCGATGGGCTGGGGCTTGCCCCGCAGTGTCTTCCTGACGTAGTCGCGGACGCTGCTGTAACCGTCCGGGTAGCCCTGTTCGCGGATCTCCTCCCATGACTTCCAGGCGTTGGTGCAGCCGTCCTGCCAGCGTTGATCGAGATGGGGCTTGAAGGCATGCCTCGCGCTGAAACCGGGTTCGAAAGCGGCCGTGGGCCACTTTCGGATGAGCCTTCACCGCCCCCGCGCACGACAGCGCCCCGCATCCGATGGATGCGGGGCGCTGTCCGATGCGAGCAGCACCTCAGTCGAGTCGTTCGCCGAGCTTCGCAGCCCGCCGGTCGCTGCCCTTCGTGTCCCACCACTCGAAAAGCTCTACGTGGAACTCGTTCGCGATCGTGCGGACCAGATCGTGCGGAGGCGTACCGTTGAAGATCGCCATCTGTGACCTGTCGCTCTCGAGCCGGACCCGCCACCGCTGCTGGCTCGCGCTCTCCAGCTCCACCACCAGCGTGAACGTGCGCTCATGTTCCACGACGTCCAAGCCGGTAACCGTCAGCGTGGAGCTCCCGCAGAACAGCTTGCCCATCAAGTGCGGAACAAGGAGATCTCTGACCTCTGGTGCTGATGGCATGAACTCGCCCTCCTAGCAGGCTGCAGCCGCCGAACGTGCCGAGCCCGGCTTGTACGCGGAAATGATGCCCTGTGGATTGATCCGGGGGTCGCGGCCGTAGGGGCCCGGGTTCGTGACCACTCGGAACAGGATCCTCGGCGGGCACTGCACCTGCAGGCGCTCATAGATGCGCTGGCCCGGCAGATCGGTGGTTATCGTGCCGCTCCAGACGGTCCTGCTGATCTTGCTGTCGAGGCCGCCGGTCCAATGTCCCCGCGCCACCAGGTGCTTGTAGCCCCACTTCTTGTCGCCGCAGCGCAGCGGTACCATCACCGGCCCCCGGTAGTACTTCCGGAAGATGGTCTTTTTCGGCTTCCCGGTGCAGGTGGCAGATGCCTGCACGGACTTCGGTGCCTCATCGGCCACAGCCGGTACGGCGATGAGCGGCGCGGACAAGCCCGCCGCTACGGCAGCTGTCATCAAGGTCTTTGCGAACTTCAACGAAACCCCCATGTGTTTGCGTGTTGCAGCTACATGGCTATCACGCGCTCAAGTGGCGGATGGTGTTTGACCTGCATATATGGCGAGAATGTGAACTCCCGGTGGCGGGAAGTGATCGTAATGTGAACGCGTGAAGCACTCAAGCAAACGGGCCACACAGCAAATGCTCTCCGTGCGAGCAGAGGTGGTGCGGCTCGTGTTCGTCTGCGGGCGCTGACGCAGCGGTGCTCTCCGCGCGCGGAGGGCACCTGAGCTGGACATGCGCGGCGACGCGGTACAGCGGATCGCCTCCGCTCGCGCGGAGAGCGCATCGCCGATACCGACTCGACAACAGCGACGTTCGGACCACCTCCGCTCGCGCGGAGAGCACTGGGTGGCGCGTGGTGGGGCTGGTTTGGTCATGCGGCTTCCCGGGCGGGGGCGATGCTGAGCAGGCCGCAGCCGTAGGCCTTGCCGCGGCCGATGCCTTCGGTGATCTTCTTGCGGAGGGGTTCGGGATCGGTGATGGCCGCGGTGCCGTCGAAGCGTGTGCGGGCGTGGCGGATGCGTTGTGGCTGGGGAGAGTTGCGGGGGCTGCGTGTGCCGCGGGCGGCGTCGAGGGGGTGGGAGAGGTGGGTGAGGGGTTTGAGTCCGGCGGCGTCGGCCTGGCGGAGCCGCCGTGCCGCAAGCGATGTTGATCCTTCGGATACCCGGCTTCCTCGAGCAGGGTTGTGAGCGACCAGTGCGTCGCCATCTCGTGGCGGAACACTCTCCCGTCCGCCGCGCCGGGAGCGAATGCGTAGCCAGGATCGTCACGCACCGCCGCGAAGGAGCCCGGCACCTGAGCCTGGAAGGGGCGGCGTGATCTTTCCCGGATCGTGCAACCCCGCCCAGAATGAGAGCACCACGCGCGCCTCCTCGACCGGCAGGTCGAGCGCGCGGCCTAATCGCTCCCGTACGCAACTGCTGAGCAGTGCATCCCAGAGGGCTCCGAACACGGCAGCCGTATCGATGGCAGACCAACGGATAGGGGCGGGGCAGCCCCCGCTCCTTGCCTCATAACCGGACGTCAAGAGCAGCGTGCCCGCATGAGTAAGCGTCTCGCCTCATCATGGCTCAGTGATAGCAGCCAACACTGGCAACGGGGGCCTGCCAGCCAAAGCGCGCGATCTACGCCCTGTCGCAGGAACATAGACTTCCGTCATGCCTCACCAACGCCTGACGCATCGACGCGATCAGGATGCTCCACGTAGCCATGTTAAAGAACTGGCAAAGCCGCTCTAGCGTGCCAGGTCAGGAAGTGTGTTCTCCGCGCGAGCGGAGGTGATCCGCGAGCAGCATCGCGGACTTGTGGAAGACATACGTGTTCTCCGCGCGAGCGGAGGTGATCCGCA
>NZ_JBHYJH010000030.1:50707-70200 GCF_042740445.1 Streptomyces sp. NPDC059003
GCATCGCGGACTTGTGGAAGACATACGTGTTCTCCGCGCGAGCGGAGGTGATCCGCGGCCGGTACAGGACGGACAGAGACCGGTCGGGTGTTCTCCACGCGAGCGGAGGTGATCCGATCACCAGTGCCGGGTCCGCGGCTCCTGAGGCGTGTTCTCCGCGCGAGCGGAGGTGATCCGCTGGAGGGCAGTGAGGACCGGGTGGCGGCCGTGTGTTCTCCGCGCGAGCGGAGGTGATCCGCAGAGGTCACCGTGACCACACACCTTAGCGATGTGTTCTCCGCGCGAGCGGAGGTGATCCCGAGGGGGAGAGACGCCGACGATGGAATCGGGCACGCGGCACCCTCTGATCAACCACGGGTGGGGGATGCCATCGTCAACAACCCCCGTGCTGCCTGCGAACGGCCCCTGAGCTGTCAGGGGACTGGGGCTCGCGGGGCAGGACGCCTTCCGGGCAGTCGGGCGCGGAGGCGCCGCACCCGGGGTGCGGCGGTCACCGGTGGTGCGAGGGGCTGGTCTTGTCCAGGAGTTCGCGGATCAAGCCCTCTGTCTCCAGTTCCATCGGCAGCCCCAGGGAGCGGTTGATCTGTTCCAGGCGGGCGATCGCGGCGTTGAGGCCGCTGCGATTGTCGGCTGCTGCTTCGATGCGGAACCAGTCCCGGTAGAGGAGTTCGGCCACCTCGTCGGCCTCGAGGCCGGTGGCGATTGCGCGGCGGGCGAGGGCGAGGTCGTGGGTTGGGCCAGGCTTCAGGCGGTGGGTGGCCACGGTGTGCGCGATGGCGACGATGCGCATGGCCATCTCCTGTTGCAGTGGCTGGCTCCAGGGCAGCGCCTGGGTGCCGAAGGGCCTGCCACGGACCTGGTTGAGAGCTTGTTCCAACTGGCTGACGCCGTCGAGCCCGTGAGGGAGGGCGTCTTCGACGGTGCGCTGGAAGGTGTGCCAGTCGCAGCAGATCTTGTCCGAGAGGACGAACGGGTCGGACTTGACGGCGCGGCGGGGCACGTAGGAGTTGCCGTCGGCGTCTGTGCCGAGGCTGCGGCGCAGGCCTCCGAGGCGGGCGTTGAGGGTACTGGGGGACCACGGATTTGAGGGGTCCATGTCCCTGCACAGGGCGCCCGCGTCGCGGCCGGGGCGCAGGTGGATGAGGGCGGCGAGGTGGGCTTCGCGGGTGCTGTGGCGGGAGGCGGCTGCTCCGCTGATGCTGACGGGTCCCAGCACGCGGATGAAGGGCACGCCGATGTCCGTCGAGCCGGGCCTGGCCGATGGGGCAGTGGCTGTCGCGGTTGGGTGTCCACGGTCCGTGCCGACGCTCTCGCCCTGGACGTGAAGGTCGGCGAGGGCAGCGGGCGCCTGCTGGGGCAGAACAACCGGCGGTTCGGCCACGGGATGGCCGTCCGGCTCGCGGCCGCGGGGTGTGACAGCGGGATCCGAGGGCGCGTTCGAAGGCGTGTTTGCTGCGGTCAGGAGGGTAGTGAAGACACCCAGGTCGTCCTGGGCGTCGGTGTTATCGGCCGGAGTCCGGCGGTCGGTGTTGTCCGCTGTGTCGTCCGGGGAGGCTGCCACGGGAACATCAGGCCCCGAGCTGCACGCGGACCGGGCTTCCGAGCCTTGTGCCGCCTCGCCTGGCTCACGGGCCGCGGCCGCCGCGGCGTGTGCCGAGCGTGCGGTCTGTGCCTCGGAAGGCACATGACGCCAGGCGCCTTGGGCGGGTTGCGGCTCCTGGCCGGAGACTGCCAGAGCCGCGCAGATCTCTTCGAACGCCTCGCGGTCCAGGTGCTGCACGGTGGCGTGGATCCCCAGGGAGTCGATCCGCTGCGGCTGGACGTCGGCGGTGTCCAGGAGCTCGCCTTCGTCGAACAGCGGCCGCCCGTGCTGCGCGGGGATGATGACGGCGGCCTTCATGAGGCCGTCGGCCCGGCTGAGGGTCTCCGCGATCTGCCAGGCGCTGTCGGCATCCAGCTCGGCGGCGCAAAGGATCAGGTACGGCGCCGGCTTCAGCCCGGTGTCGCGCTCCTGATGGGCCTCGAGAAGCCGCTCGGCGAAGTCCTGTGCGGCATGGGACGGGTGGCGCATGTGGGCGATCCGGGCCGTGGGCAGCAGGTGGTTCAGGCCCTCACCGAACCCGGCGACCACGACCTCGACGCCGTCGGCCCACGGGCTCATCCCCAGCTCCAGGGCCAGCGACGTCAGCACCTCCTCGACCTGTTCCCGCTCGCCGTCCAGCAGGACCACTCCGGTGTGGGGCAGGTTCAGCAGCACCAGGTCGCCGGACGCGTCCGCGCCGAGGGGGACGAGCCCGGGGTAGGGGGCTTCGGCGTACAGGTCGTCGGTCAGGGCGATCGTGTGGTCAAGGGTCCACCAGCCGGCCTGGCTGGCCGTGAACGGCGTCAGCGGCGCGGCGGTCAGGTCCCCGGGCAGCACTTGGACAGCGGTGTTGGTGATGCGTGCGCCGCGCACGGCGGGCAGGTCCTGGCCCTCGCGTTCGGCCGCGTGGGCGAGCGTGCGCAGTGCGAGGTCCAGGCGGTGGATGCCGTCGGCTGCGGGTGCCTGCGCGGCTTGTGCGAGGTGGGCCTCGGCGGGGGAGGTTTCCTCGGGCATGGCGATGAGCTCGCCGGGCCTGGCCCGGCGGCGCTGCAGAATGCGGCGGATCGTCAGCGCCAGCGTCACCGCGGCCGCCAGTGACACCAGCACCCCCGTCCCGCGCAGGCTCGTCACGAAGGATGATCCGCCGTCACCGGCCGGTGCCGGTACGGACGTTGCCGACGGCGTAGTTTCGGGGGAGGGGATGGGGCGTGGATGGTCGGGCCGAGAACTGGCATCCGGTCGGCCGGTCGGTGAACCGGTGGGCCGGGGAACTGCCGCGCCCCCGTCGCCGGTGTGCTCGCGGCCGTCCTGACGGTCGTGATCCTGGCCGCCCCGGCCTGTGCCCTTCCCGCCCTGCCCCTTCTGGTCCTTGTCGTTCTTGTCCCGCTTCTCGGAGGGCGCGTGCGGCCGCTCGCCCTCTTCGGGAAGCGGAGACTTCGGCGCGCTCGCCGGGACAGTGATCTGCTGACCGGGGTAGATCAGATCCGGGTCGCTGATATGCGGGAGACCGGCGGGCTGTTCACGGTCGAGGCTGGCTGCATACAGGTGCGGCCAGTTCGTGGCATCGCCGGTCTCCTCCTGGGCGATGCTGGACAGCGACTCGCCCTGGCGGACCGTGTGCGACCGTTCGCCATCCGCACCAGCGGCGCGCTCCGGGCCGGCCACGGCCTGGCCGAGCGCGCGTTCACTGGCGGCTAGTTGGCTGCGCGGACCGCGAGCCGGCTCCTCAGGTGTGGCTAGGGCGGCCTCCATCGGACCCACTGAAGCGACTCCAACTGGCCCCAGTTCGCGGATTGTTCGTGATGATCAGGCGTTGCGAGGTGGCCCCGGAGGGCGGCTCGTTTTGGGACCACCTGGTGGGGCTGCGAGCGGGAAAGTTCGCCAGGTTGGCAAGGGATGTCAGATCGCGGCGCTCGCTGATGTTTCCATGTCGTCGCTGGGGCTGCCGGGCGGGGGCGTGCCACCCTGGGTGAGCAGCAGCGCGAGCACGGCGATCAGGGAGCAGCTGGCCATGCCGACGAAGAGTGGCATGGCGGTGTCCTCGCCGCCCAGGCCGACGAGTGGTGAGGTAACGCCGCCCAAGATGCTCTGCAGGGTGCCGAGTACGGCTGAGCCGGTGCCGGCCGCGTGTGGGACCCGCTCGATAGCGAGTGCCGTGGCGGTGCCGAAGACCTGGCCGATTCCGATGAAGGCGATCCCGATGAGCCCGAGGGCGAGAACGCGGTTGAGTTGACCGGCGAGAGTGACCAGCAGCACCGCTGTGGTGGCGATCAGCATCGTGGCCAGGCCGATGCGCAGCAGCAGTCGCGGGTGGTAGCGGCCGACCAGCTTGGTGTTGGCTGTGCTGGAGAGGGTTGCGGTCAGGGCGCCGAGCGAGAAGGCGACGGACGCCTGGCCCACGGTGAAGCCGAGGACGTTCTGGAGCAGGAACGCCGACCCGGCGATGTAGCAGAACAGCGCGCCGCAGGCGAAGGAGAAGGCGAGGGTGTAGCCCACGTAGGCGCGGTCGGTAAGCACAGACCGGGCGGCCTGCAGGGTGGCTGCAGCACCGCCAGGCCGGCGCCGCTGCTTGGGGAGGCTTTCGGGGATGAAGGACAGCGCGGCCAGGAACATCAGCAGCGAGGTCCCCGACAGGATCCAGAAGACGCCCCGCCAGCCGCCTGCATCACTCACGACAACGCCGCCTGCGAGGGGGGCCATGATCGGGGCGATACCGCCGAGGGCCATCATCACGCCGAAGAGCCTGGCCGCGACGGCACCGGTCGCAACGTCGGAGATGACGGCCCGGCCCACCACGAGGCCGGCCGCGCCACTGAAGCCGGTCACGAAGCGCAGCACGATCAGCACCCCGAGGTTGGGAGCCATCGCGCACAGCGCCGTAGCCAGGGTGCATACCGCGGCGCCGGTCAGGATCGGCATGCGCCGTCCGTAACGGTCGGAGAGCGGACCGAGTACCAGCTGGCCCGCTGCGGTGCCGAACAGGAAGGCAGTCAGGGTCAGCTGGACACCAGAGGCGTCGGTGCCGAACTCGTCGGCCATCGCCGGGAAGGCCGGGAGGTACATGTCCGTGGCGAGCGGTAACACGAACGACAGTAACGCCAGCGTTGCTGTGAGCAGGGCTGCTGGCCTCTGCGCCGCGCCAGTGGACGGTATGGGCATCTCGTTCTCCTGAAAGTGCCGACGAACCAGACTTTCGCTATAGTTATATAACTATATGCATGAGCTACGATCGCTGCATGGACGCACTCGACGCGGCAGGCGATGCGGCACTCTTGCGCGAGGCGAGGAATCTGACTCCGGCCCTCTATGCGCTCGGGCGCGTGCTTCGGTTGCGCGGCGTCAACGAAGCCGAATTGCCCCCACTGCCCCCCTCCGACCTCGAAGTGCTCCGCCAAGTGCTGGATTCACCGGGCATCGGCGTGGGCGCGCTGGCCCAGGAACTGGGGCTGCATGCGAGTAACGTCAGCACCGCCGTGCGCGGCCTGGTGGCGCAGGGGCTCATTCGCCGGGAACCGGACCCGCATGACCGCCGTGCCGTTCAGCTCTTCCCGACCATGGGGGCCACGCAGGGCATGGCCATGATCGAGCAGGCGTGGGCCGAGATCTTCGCGGACTCGCTCGCGACGCTCTCCCAGGACCAACGCACCGCGCTGTCCGCCGCTGTCCCGGCACTGCGCGCACTGGCCTTGGCCCTCAAGTCTCAGCGCACCGCCCCCCGCAGCTGACAGTCGAGGGCACCGCTCCCGATCCGACCCGGCAGGTGGCTACTTCGTCCCATTGGTCTTGCTCGCCTTGGTGCGGGCCAGGCGGTGGCAACCGCGGCGACAGCGTGGAGGATGCCGCCGCGCACATCACCCGCCACTACCGGCCCGCCCTGGATCCCGCCGCCGAGCCGTGGCAGTGGGACACCCCCTGGCAGCAGCCCTCCCCCTGAGGGTCCTGACTCTTCAGTGTGGGCGAGGCGATCCAGGAACGGGCAGGTACTCGGCCCACCGCGACTACAGAGGCACCTCGCCCGCGCTGAGGCTGCGGAGTTCGCGCTGCTCGGCGTCCTCGACGAGCTCGCATCGCCAGTCGTGGTGGACCCGGTAGAGGGACTGGTTGGCCATCGGCACGGCCGCGCCGTCGAGGGGGATGGTGGCCAGGTGAACGCTCCCGCCGTACAGGGCCACACAGGTCAGAACCGCACGCAGGCAGTCGTGCCCGTGCTCCTCGAGGCTCACGGTTCCGTCCTTACGGGCGTGCGCGACCTCATGCAGACCCACCGTGCGTGTCTCGCCGAGGTCCGTGTAGGCCGGTGCCGGGCCGAAGGTGTGGTGTGGGCACTGGTCCACGCAAGCGCCGCGGACGGCGACCGTGATGTTGATGTCAGTCCGGTGGCCCGCGGCCTGCGCAGTGGTGACGATGTCGAGGAGCCGGTCGCGCGTCGCCGTCGCCTGCGCGTTGATCGTGGCCCACAGCGGGCCGATACGGTGGCTCTCCCGGTGGAGGTAGAGGCTGCTCATCAGCTCCGCCTCGGCCTGGGCCATCGTCACCTCGGGCAACAGGTGCTCCGGGCCGGCAGCCGGGCGCAGCGGCGAGGGCCGGAACCTCGGGCTCGCGGTCCCCGTACAGCTCAGCGGCAAGCCCTCGGGGGAAGGCCGCACTGCGACCACGTCGGCAAGGTCCACCAGGCCGGTCGCCGGATTCGCCCAGGTACCACGCATCGCTGGCCGAGTCCGGTCGCCGCAGATCTCCACGATGTGTATGCGGTACCAGGCCGGTGCGGCGTCGTCCCAGCACTTCCACAGGATCTCGACGGTGGCCGGGTCCTCGGGGCTGCAATCACCGAAGATCCACTGCAGCTCCTCGAACGCGGCCGACGGATCTTCGGGCGGGACCCACAAGCCGAACGAGTTCCAGGCCCAGGGCGCCCGGTATTCCTAGCCACTGGACTGCGCCACCAGTTGGAGATAGTTCCGCATCGGCCTACGGCTCTTCTCCCGCAGGGCGACGGCGTCGTCGCCGGTTTCGGCGAGGCGGGGCTGAGCACTCACGGCAGCACTTCCTGACGGCGAGGTGACGTGGCTTGGCTGAGGCCAGGCTACTGGCGAGCTGTGAACGAGCTGACTGGTCCTCACCACCCGGCAGGGACAAGGCAGCTCTTGGTCATGATCCGAGGCCGCCTGTCGGCTGACCCCGTGGCCTGCATCTGCCCAGGGGCGGATCGCTCCCGTGGCCCGGCCGGGTCGGTCTCGATGCGGGTCACCCGGTCTGGGGCTGGGTGCGGGCTTGGCTCAGCAGCTCACGGAAGGACCTCTTCTCGAAGAGCATGCCGTACTGCTCACCGCCACTGGTGATCTGGGTGTTGTTGATGGCGATGGTGGGGGTGCCGGGGCCGCGCGGGTCGTCGCCGCCGGCTGCCTCGTACGTCCTTGCCGATGCGGTGACGAAGTCTTTGTACTTCATCGTCTTCACGGCCGCGTCGAAGGTCTTGCTCCGCAGCCCCTTGACCTGGCCGGCCAGTTTCAGCAGGGAGGCGGTGGTGTAGCCGCCGGCGAGTTCGTTCTCGCTCATGTGCGTGAAGAGCACGGCGTGGTACTCGGTGAACTTGCCCGCCTCCAGCGCCGCGCGCAGGGCGTTGACGGCCCTCTTCGAGCCGTCACCTCCCACACGGTCGTCCCGGAAGGACGCGAGGGTGTAGGCGGTCTTGGTCTCGCGGCGCAGGGTCGTCTCCCGCAGCGCCGGGGCGCCGGTCGCCTCGAACTGCTCGACGACCGGACAGCGCGGGTCCTCGTACAGCCGGACCGTGGTCGCCGCGGCCGGATCCCCCACCACGATCGTCGTACCGTCCGCAGCCAGCTTCTCCGGCAACTCCTCGAGGCCCGCGTACGCCTTGGGCCGGAAGGTGCCCGTGCTCTTGCCCTTCGCGGACTGCGCCGTCGAGGTGCAGCCCGCCATCGTCAGCACAGCAACGCCGACGGCAGCGGTGGCGGCCAGCCCTCTGATGTTTCTCACCTGCGAAATTCCCCTCCCCTTGGCCGCGACTCTAGATGCTCCACGCCGCGGACCGCACAGCGTTTTCTGCTGCGGGCAACGGGGATGGCCGGGGCGCGGGAGTGCGTTTCCTACAGGGAGCGCAGGACGGTGACGACCTTGCCGAGGATGCGGCCGCCGTCGGGCAGGCGCAGAGGCGGGTAGGCCAGGTTGCAGGGCCGGAGCCAGACGTCGCCGCCTTCGAGGTGGAGCTTTTTGACGGTGGCTTCGCCGTCGTCGGTGAGAGCGGCGACGATGTCGCCGTGCTCGGCGGTGGGCTGGCGGCGCACGGTGACGATGTCGCCGTCGCGGATCTGGGCGTCGATCATGCTCTGGCCGACGACGGTGAGGGCGAACAGCTCACCGTGGCCGACTGCCGCGCGGGGCATCGGCAGGAGGGCCTGGACGTCGTCCTGCTCGGCGAGCAGGGGCGTGCCGGCGGCGATCCGGCCCAGGAGAGGGACCTGGGCGACGGCGGCGGCGCGCTCGGCCTGCTCGGCGGCGGCCTGTTCGGCCTGCTCGAGGCGGGCGGTGAGGTAGGCGTCGGAGGGGGCGGGCTGAGGGTGGGCGTCGATGAGGGCCTGGGCGCGCGGCGCCAGGGCGTAGGCGCGGGGCCGCTGCGGGTCCCGGCGCAGGAAGCCCTTGCGCTCGAGGGTGAGGAGTTGATGGGCGACCGATGAGGTCGAGGCCAGGCCCACGGCCTGGCCGATCTCCCGCATCGAGGGCGGGTAGCCGCGGTCGCGCACCGAATCGACGATGTGGTCGACGATGCGGCGCTGACGTGTGGTCAGGCCGTCAGCGTTCTCGCGGATGCCTGCGGGTCTGCCGGGTCGGCTGGCGGAGTGCATGGCGGCCCCCTGTCGATCTTGCGTGCCACTGACCGTAACCCTGCATGCACGGAAAAGGGAACATTCGTTGCTCAGGCGGTACGGGATACGACAGGCAAGTCTCCGGTGCCTTTCGAGTGCCTGCGCTGCCCCTCGGCTCCTGCGAACGCGCCCGCACCCTGCGCGAGGCAAACCTCACGGCACGACAGCGCGCCGGGAAACCGGACCCTTTGTGCCTGGAGCGCCGGACCGTCATCACGCCCGGCGCGCCCATCCGGCCGTACCTCTGGCACGGCGCGAGCGGGCCCGTGCACAGCTACTTCCACGCGCATGGGTGCCCGGCCGCGAGGGTGTATGAGGCCGTGTTCTAGAAGTTGCTGGTGTGCTGGGCTGGCCGTTCGGGGTAGTTCCGGGCGCCCAACCAGACGGTGAGGTCGCGGGCGATGCGGCCGATATCGGTGTCGGTGACGACGTCGTGTTCGCGGCGGGTGACGTCGCGGCGGACCACTTCGTATCCGCCGTCGTCCAGGACGGAGACGGAGGTGAACCAGGCCGGGTCGTCCTGGTCGGGCTGGATGACGACGAAGGTGTTGTCCGCGTCATCAAGGTCGTCGATCAGCATGAACAATGCGTCCTCGGACGGGTCGTCGATGCGATCGCCCCTCTCGCTGTCGGCGCGGTAATACGCAGCCCCCATCGGACCTGTCTCCCCTCAGCCGTCGGCCTGACCGCGGCCAGGATGACACGCAAGAACGACGCCTCGACGGGTCACAGCCATTCGTTGATCCGGCGGGTACTCCTCGAAGACGTGCCGGGCGTGCTCGATCACCGGATTCCGCCGGATGCGAGCGCTCGTGCTCATGCCCGCGGGCGTTGCGGCCACCTTGCACACGCTGGGTGCGCACGCCGTGCTTGTCGACCAGGACTTCGTTGGCGGGGCGAGGGCCGGTTCAGGGGCGGGGCAGGGGCAGGTGGGGCAGGTGGGGATGCTGCAGGTGCTGTCCGCCGTCGTTTACGCAGACGGTGAAGGTCTCGGGCCCGGGCCGCCCGGCCGCCTCGTAGGCGTTCAGAAGGTGCTCGATGCGTTCCCACAGCTTGAGCGGCCCGCCCTCTCGCACCTGCCAGCCGCTGCCCTCGGGGGTGAGGGTGGCGGCGGAGCCGGTGACGACGTCGATCAGGTGCACCACCTCGCCCACCGTTGTCATCTGTGCGTCGGGGATGGCGCTTTGGGCCAGGAAGCGCAGGTGGAAGGCTTGCGCGGTCTCGGCGGTCAGCCACTGGGGCCCGTGCCGGGCTGTACGCGGCCGCTCCGGCAGCTCGGCGGCCCAGTGGGCGGGGTTGCCGAAGGCGGGGGCGGCGTGGGTGCGTGCGGACATGAACGAGATGGTGCCCGGAAGCAGCGGGCCTTCGGCGGTGCCGTCCTCGGCGACGGTCAGCAGCACGCGGGCGTAGCCGTAGAGCCAGCCGGAGAGGGTGAGCAGGATCTTCCCGCCCGGCCGGGTCTGGGCGATCAGGGCCGGGGGGACGGCGCGGAAGGAGCAGGCGGCCACGATCCGGTCGAAGGGCGCCTCGGGCCAGTACCCGTACAGCCCGTCGGCCACCGCCAGGGTCGGGGCGTATCCGCAGCCGGACAGCGCGCTTTCCGCCGTCTGAAGCCTGCGGCCGTCGACCTCGATCGACGTGAGGCCACCAGAGCCGAGGCGTTCGCAGGCCAGCGCGGTGGAGTAGCCGGTGCCGGTGCCGATCTCCAGCACTGTGTGCCCCTCGCGGACGTCGGCGTCGGCCCACATCCGCAGCACGAGCGAGGGCAGCGTCGACGACGAGGTCGGGGCCCCGCCGTGCCGCACGGCCGGGTTCGTCCAGTCGGCTTCGTCGCCGTCGAACTGTGTGATGAGCGTGGTGTTGGAGTAGGCGGCGGCCAGCCACCGGCCGTAGTCGAGCTCGGCGGTGACCGGTTCCCACACGGTCAGCCCCTGGGTGTCGGGCTGGTGGGCGGGCAGGAAGAAGCCGGGCACGAAGCGGTGCCGGGGCACTGTGGCCACTGCGTGGCGCCAGGCGGGATCGGCGAGCCGGCCGTCGTCGGCGAGGGCTTTGGTCATCGTCTCGCGCAGCCGGGCGGCGTCAGTCTCCGTGTCGGCGGGCATCGTCATGACCTGCTGTCTCCTTGCCTTGCAGGATGTCGGCGAACGCCTCGGTGATGGCGGGCGCATCAGGCACGAAGCCCCACTGCCCGTCCGGGTTCGCCTCGATGAACACCCAGGAGCCCGGGTCGGGGGCAGCTGCGGTGAGGGCGAAGTCGAAGCAGCCGAAGACCAGGCCGAAGGCGGCCAGGTAGCGGTGCAGCTTCGCCTTGACGGGCATGGGGACCGCTACCGGGGTGTAGGTGAGGTCGTCCCAGTCGCCGCGGCGCCAGTCCAGGGCTCCGTCGGGCGTTTCGATGCGGTGGGCGAACACGCGGTGCCCGACCACGGTCACCCGCACGTCGCTGGTCTTGTCGATCTCGGCCTGGAACAGGTGGGCGGTCACCGCGAGCGCCTCGTCGAACGTCGCGGGATCGACCCGCTGGGCCCAGATCGCCCCGGTGTGGCCGTCTTCGCCCGGGGGCAGGCCGCGGAACGTCTTGCAGATCACCCGCTCGTGCCCGGCGGCGAACTTCCGTGCCGCCTCGACGTCGTTGGTGACCAGGGTCGGCGGGATCGCAAGGCCGAGCTCGGCGGCGCACGTGAGCTGCGCGGGCTTGAAGTCGGCCCGCGTCACGGCGGCCGGGTGGTTGACGTAGGTGGCGCCGTGCAGGGAGTTCAGCACGCCGCCGAGGCCGTGCCGGGCCTCGGCGGCGGCGAAGTTGCGCTGCTGCGGCGGCAGATGCCGATACCGGTCGGCGTAGGGGGTGGGGCGGCGGTAGTACACCGCCGCCACCTCATCCAGCTCCACCTCCCGGCTGGGGGTACGCAGCCGCCCCTCCCAGCGAGAGCTGCCCGCGCCGATGCGGAAGCCGAAAGCCAGATGGGGTCCGATGTCGGCGGGGTCGACGCGGACGACCGGCCAGCCCCGGTCATTCAGGGCCGTGATGACCCAGTCCGCGGTGACGTCTTCCAGCGCGGTGACGACAAGGACGGTAGAGGCCATCGGCTAGTCCGGCTCGTAGTCGGTCGTCACGTCGTCCTGGACCTGCGGCTTGGGCTCTTCCCCGTCCCCGCCGCCCCCGCCGGACATGGAGGCGGTGCCCACCGTCTTGCTCGTGCCGTGCTTGCCCAGCTCCACGGCCTGCCCGGCGGCGTCGGTGTAGCGGGCGGTCTGTGTCGCCGCGTCCAGTTCCACATGCGCGTACGACGGCGGGCCGACGGGCAGCCGGTCGGTCACCAGGCGCATCACCCAGGGCGCCGTGGCGGTTGGTGTCGCCATGTGCTCACCCTCTCCCGTGCGGTTGGTCAAGCGGAAGCCGGCCAGCTACCGCAGGGGAAGAATCGGCCCCCGGCCCGGCCCTGGCCAGTACCGTAAGAGTCGCGAATCGTGGCGAAAATGCCACGCTGCGTGAGGAGTTGGCGGAGAAGAGGCGGCAGCGATGGCCAGCAGACCCGGCAACGCGCATCTGGCTCTGTGGACCGACGCGTGCGGCCTGTCCCACGGCGAGATCGCCCGGCGCATCGCCGCGCTCGGCAACGCCCAAGGCCACAAGCAGATCGCCCCGGACGCCACCCGCATCCGGCGCTGGATCGACGGCGAGAAGCCCCGCCCTCCGGTGCCCGCCCTGCTTGCCGAAGTGCTGTCCGAGACGGTCGGCCAGCCGCTCACACCCGGTGATCTCGGCCTGACAGCCACGGGCCCGTTGCTCGATAGCATCCAGCTCCCGTTGCTGACCGAGGCAGCCGCCCAGGCTCTGGCCGGATGGACGCAGATGGATCTGTTCATGAAGCGCCGCGACACCCTCAAGCTCGCCCTCGGCGCCCCGCTGATCCTCGCCGCCGAGCGGATGCTCAGCGGCACCTCCCGCGCCCTCACCCGCAACACCAAGGGCTTCGATGCAGACACGGTCACCGCGCTGGAGGAGGTGACCGCGTTCTTCACCACGGCGGACGCCTCCACCGGCGGCGGCCTGTACCGCTCGGCGATCGTGGCCCAGCTGGGCGAGGTCGCCCGCCGGATCGAGGACGGCGTCCCGCCGTCCCTGAAGACGCGGGTGTTCGCGGCGACCGCGGACCTGGCGGCACTCGCGGGGTGGGTCAGCCATGACTGCGGGAGGTTTCCGCACGCGCAGCGGTACTGGAGCTACGGCACGTACGCCGCCGGCGAGGCCGGGCAGAGTGACCGCGGGGTGGAGATCGTCACCCGCATGTCCCACCAGATGATCTACCTCGGCCGCCCCACCGATGCTCTCGGGCTCCTCGGCGTCGCGGCGAAGAAGGCCACGATGCCCGCCACCAAGGCGCTGGTCGCCTCCCAGACCGGGCGGGTGCACGCGGCCCTCGGCGACCCCCGTGATGCCGAGCGGCATCTCGGCGCCGCCGATGACCTCCTGGCCGACGGGCTCGGCGACCACGTGCCCGTGTGGGTCGCGTACTTCGACGCCGCCGAGCACGCCGGCGCCCGCGCGGTGGCCGCCCGCGACCTGGCCGGGCTCGGCCGGGGCCACCAGACCGCGAGCGTCCACTTCGAGGACGCGCTCGCCCTGCGCAAGCCGGGCTTTGAGCGGGTGAAGGTCATGGACCGCGTCGGCCTGGCCGCCGCGCTGTTCGACGAGGGCGAGGCGGAGCGGGGCGCCGCCGCGGCCCACCAGGCGCTCGATGCCGCCGCCCGCCTCGACTCCACCCTGGTCGCCTCCCGGCTCAACACCCTGCTGCAGGCAGCCCGCCCGTACGAGAGTGCCGACGTCGACGACGTACGCGCCCGGGCACGAGATCTCGCCGCCGCCCGGCCAACCACGATCGCTGCCTGAGACCATCGAGGCATGGGCAAGCACTCCCGTCCCGGACCGCCGAACCAGCCCTCCCGCGCGCTGCCGCGCATCGACGAGGCCGAGCCACTGGCCGCGTACCACCGCAGGCGGCGCCCGCCGATGGACATCTGGCGCAAACACCGGCCGCTGCATGGCGGTGGCGGCAGCCACGTACGGCCCGACGAGCCGCGGGCCCTGCTCGCCTGGACCGGCTTCGCGTACGAGGTGGCGGGCACGGCCCCCGACCTCGCGGCCGCGCAGCGGTGGGTCAACGAAGCCGCCCCGGCCGCCGAGGCCGCGAATGAGTAGGTGACACCGAACCAGCCGGCGACCGCGCCTGGCGCCGTCTCTGCCGCCGGGCGGTGCTCGAGTCCGGAGGGCTCGTGCGGTCCGTCGGATCGATGCCTGGGGCGTGCGGAACTGCCGTCCCGTCCGGGGCCTGGCGGGTTGGGGACGCCGCCGAGGTACTCCTCGAGCTGCCCGAGCTGGACGTGTGCTTCTCCATCTACGGAGCCCTCTGGCACGCCGACCCCACCCAGCTGCTGCCCGTGATCCACCACCGTCTCCGCCCCGGCGGCATGCTCGCGTTTTCGGTCAACGGCCCGCGCGACGGCGAGCTGCCCGGCCGCCGCATCGACAACCTCACCCTGGACAGCGGCGCCCGTCTGCCGGTCGTCCACTACTCCTACGGCGCCGACGCCTGGCGACGTCTCCTGGACGAGCACGGCTTCACCGCCACCCGTGTGCTGCCCGTCGAGGGGCCCGCGACCAGCCCGTACCGCACCCTCGTCCTGCAGGCCCGCCGCAGCGGCACCTGACGGTCAGGGCTGGGCGAGCTCCGCCCGTTCTCCGAGCTCCACGGGCACCGGCCGCCGGGCCAGGGTCCTGGCCGCGATCCATGCGGCCGCCCCGGCGGCAGCGGTCAGCGCGCCGCCCGCGGCGAACGCGGCCCGCGGGGCGCGCTCCAGCAGCGCGGGCAGCAGCAGCATGCTGCTCATGCTGGCCACATGCAGCTTGACTGAGTCGGCGGTGAACAGCCGCAGCCGCTCGGGACCGGGCAGGCCGCCGATCTCCGCGTTCAGGCTGATCGAGGTCAGCGGTACCAGAGCGCTGGCCGCCACCGTGATGGCCACGACCTGCGGCAGGCTGCTGCTCAGCGCCGACGACCTGGCCCAGCCGGAGGCCCGAGCACGGGTGCACGAACTGGCCCGGGCTTTCGACATCCCCTCATCCAGCGTCGACGATGCACTCGCCCTGGTGACTGCTCACCCCCGGGTTCACCGACACCGACAGCCAGGAAACCGCGCGTGCCTTGGCTCCGGCCCTCTTCTGCGCTCTGACGCACCTGCTCAACGGCACCTGACCCAAGGGCGGTGAGGCCCCTTCTGGCTCCCGGGCCCGGGTTTCGGCCCCACGTGGCGCTCGTTCGGGCATGATCTGTCAGTGTGTTCTGGCCCCGCCCTCGTGCCGCAATGTGTGGCTGAGGGGGCGGCTGTGGCCAGTGGGGGTATCTGTCGACGGGGAGATCTCTGTGATCGTCTG
Source organism: Streptomyces sp. NPDC059003 (assembly GCF_042740445.1). NCBI lineage: Bacteria > Bacillati > Actinomycetota > Actinomycetes > Kitasatosporales > Streptomycetaceae > Streptomyces > Streptomyces sp. NPDC059003. Next base: position 65,607 of record NZ_JBHYJH010000030.1, read on the forward strand.
GGTGAACGGCGCGTTCGGCAGCGGGAAGAGCACGCTGGTGGAGGAACTGCGTCCGCGCTGGCCCGAGGCGCTGGTCTATGACCCGGAGATGGTCGGCTATGTGCTGCGCGAGATCGTGGAGGTCCCGACCGGCGATTTTCAGGATCTGCGGCTGTGGAGGCGGCAGGTCGCGGACCTGGCCGTGGGACTCGTCGAGGAGTATCAGCGGCCCGTCCTGGTGCCCATGACGCTGGTCAACCCCGGCTATGCCGAGGAGATCTTCGGTGCGCTGAAGGACGCGGGGATCACTGCTCACCACTTCTTCCTCAGGGTCTCCGAGGATGTGCTGGTGAAGCGGATCGACGGGCGGAGCTTCACGCCTGATGATCCCGCGCAGGATGAACGGGCGCGCACGTGGTGCAAGTCCAAGATCGAATCGTGTATGGCCGCAGTGGACACGCTGCCCCGTGACACCGTGTTCCTGGACGGCGAACTGCCCCCACGGGAGCTGGCAGACGATGTGCTGGCCCGCATCAGCGCGGGCCCGGGCCGGTGATCCGGGTTATCGTGCAGTGCTCTGCACGGGAGCACCAGTAGTGCTTCGCCATCTGGATGTCAGTGGAGCGAGGCCTCTGCGCCGAAGGTGGTTCATGCTTGACCTACGGCGGCGAGAGGGGGTGCGGTGGCGTGTCCTTCGAGGACACGGTGCTCTCCGGCGGCACGGTGTCCTTCGAGGACACGGACGTTGTCGCGCCGCCGGGCCCGGCCGGTGGTGCCGCCACACGTCCACGGGCGGACGGTGGCGCCGCTCGTAGGGCGCGAGTGGGGCGTCGGCGTCAGTGCTCGGGACGGCGCGGGAGGGTTGTTCGGCCGTCCGGGACGGCGAAGAAGCCAGCAGGGGCGGCAGCCGTTGAGCAGGGCAAGGCCAGCGGCTTCACGGTCCAAACGGCGCGGTAGGGGATGATCCAGGGGTGGCTGAAGACCCATCCTTCGACCAGGCGCCCGGTGGGCAGCCCCGCGGACAGGAACCGGACGGCGTCGAGGCGTTGTCGGCGCCCCGGCGGCTCAGCGTGGACGACCACACGTTCACCGTAGGGCGCTCCACGTGCCGGCTGCAGCTGTTCACCGCCGCCGGTGCCCGGCCGGTGGCCGTCGTCACCCAGATCGCCGGTGAGGGGATGACCCTGATGAACGGGGCGGAATCGTTTGCCGCCGCGGTGTGGGAGCAGCACTGCCCGCAGGAGCCGCTGCCGCCGGTATGGGCGGAACGCCAGCTGTGGCCCGAGGACTGGAGCCAGCCTGCCCGGTGGAAGCGTGTGGTGTTCGCCGAGGCCGCGCCCTACCGCCTGCGGCGCCCGCGATGGCTGTCGATGACCACCGAGCAGCTGGAGAACCTCATCGGCACGGCGGTCGCCACCGACCGCGGGACCGGCTATGTGCCGCGCCCAAAGGAGCCGGAACCCCAGCCGTACTTCGAGGCGTTCGCGGTGGTGCGATTGGCCCGGCCGCATCCGTTCCGCGAGCCGGAGTGCATGCCCAAGGGCGTGGGATGGCGGCGGCGCTGGATGCGCCAGGTGCTGCCCCGACACGCGGCCCGCGAGTGCTGCTGGTACCACGGCGGCAACTGGCACACGGTCTGCGCGATGGCGCTGAGCGTGCTGAAGCAGGCCCGCGCACAGCACATTGCCGCGCCGGACATGCAGCAGTTCGCCGCGGCCTACGCTGCCGGGGCCGGGGCGGACCCGTGGCAGACCCAGGCCCTGGCCACACTCTTCTGCATGGGCGATGCGATCCAGCCCAGTGACGAGGTGGGCTACATCAACGGCCAGCACCGCGCCCAGGCGCTGATCGAGCAAGGCGTGCACCGCACCGTGGTCCTGCGCTGGACCGACCCGGGGCCGTAGCCGCCAGGCTCGCTGCTGCGCCCCTCCTACGCAGAGGCTGGGGCCTCGTCGCCGCAGCGTGCCGCGTCGCGCTCGCCCGTCCGTCCCACCCCGGCTGCGCCCTGCTCCCGCTACCGTTCCCGTCCGGCGTGGGCCGCGGCCGCGGCCGTGGGCTTGCTGCGCGTTGCCTAAGGCCTCCGTCGCCCGCGCGCCTACCCCCCTGGCCGCCCGCGGTTCTGCCGTTGCGCTTCCTCCGGCCGCGCCTGGCCCGCGTTTTGGCTGCTCGGGGCGGCCGCCGTTGCTCTGCCGGGCTGGATCGTGTGCCTGCTCGGCGCGCTCCAGGAGCTCGTCGACGCCGACGAGCCGTCGCCGTTCGGCTCGTTCTTCCCGCGCGGCGCGGCAGTGCTCTGCCGTGGGCCTGCCGCGCCCCCGTCCGTGCGCGGCCGGGGGCGCGGGGTATTCGGTGATGTCCGCCGAACATCACCGAACAACGGCCCGGGGGAGGCGGGGACCTGCCGCCTCGGCCGGGCCTCTGGTCTGTGTGTCGCTGTTCGGCTCGCTCGCCGCTCTCCTGGCACTCGCCGACACGGTGCTGCGCCCGCTGTCCGCCGAGCTCCGAGTCGCCGGCGGCCTGCGCCGGCCGTGGCACGGGCCCGTCGTCCGCGCCGGGCTTCGGCCTGGCCCCGCCCGTCTCCGGCCATCGTCTGCCGCGCCGCGGCCGCGCGCTGTTCTCCGCAGCCGCCGCCAGCTCACGCTGCGCACGACCGTCGTGGCCCGCTCGAGCACGCCGTGCCCCACCCGGACCGGCACGGTGCCCCACTGTGTGGCTACGGCGTTCTCAACTGAGCCCCCGGATACGGACACCGTTGGCTCCGATGTCCGTTCGAGGCGTCTTGGAATGGCCCCGCCCAGCCTCTTGACCTGCCAGGTTGATGCGTGGGGCCACTTCAAGACGTCGTTGCCCATGGCAGCCATCCGGGGCCAGTGGTGTCCGTGTCCGCGGGGCCGCTGAACGCCGCCCTGGCCACCACTGTGCCTGCTGCGCCGGCGACATGACCCGCGTGCAGGAGTGGGCTGGCCTGATGCACGCCCGCTACGGCAGCTGACCGGGGCCGTGCGATTGCTGTGCGCCGACCTCATCAGCACCACCCGCCCCGAAAACTGACTCCCGCCGACTCCACTGTCATCCAACGCACAGCCGGGGAGGGCGGCGGCCGCGGCGAGGTCGTCCTGCGCCCACCCTCGCCCACCGCAGCACTTCCCGACCGCCCGCCACCGCTGAGTGCTCCGCGTCACCGACGCCCTTCAACACGACCAGCCACTACCGCCCCCGGCCGGAGCCCGGCCGGGGGCTTCGTGTGTCCTGGAGGAGTTCGCCGTGCCCACGTACGAGGCCCTGCCCCGTTTCACCGCCGACCACCACCGCCTCACCCCCGACCAGCGCCGCGCCTTCCGCCGGGCCGTCACCGCCTTCGTCGACGACCTCCGCGCCGGGGGCCCGTTCCGCGCCGGTCTCCGCATCAAGGGCGTACGCCGCGCGCCCGGCGTCTTCGAACTCACCTGGGGCAGCAACGGCCGGGCGACGTGGCAGTACGGCCCGGAGATAGTCCGCGGCGAGCAGCACATCGTCTGGCGCCGCATCGGCACCCACGACATTCTCACCGGCCGGTGAGCAGGGCTCGGTGTCTGGCTGACGACCTCGGCCGTCCCCGGCCGGGCTGCCCGCTGCGGCCGGGCCCGCTGGTGCAGGTCCTGGTCGAGCTTGTCGCCCGCCTGTGCACGGCCGCTTGTTCCCGCGGCTCGTCGTCGTGTCTGCTCCGCCGTCCCGGTACCGAGCCGCCCGTGCCGCACCCCGACCGTCGCCGCGCCCGGGCCCGTCCGCTGTCGTGCTCCCGCCCGTGCGTCTTGCCGCTGCCCGGCCCCGCGACGTCCCGTGCCGCTCCCGGCTGCCGTCGCGGGTTCCGGCTGGGCGCCGCTGCCCCCGTCCCCGCGCGCTGCGCCGCCCGTCCCCTGCTGCCTGTCCGCGCGGTGGTGTTCGGTGGACATCACCGCGTCCCCAGGGACACGGACCTGCCGCTCCGTTCGCGCGCCGCCGCGCCCGCCCGGCGATAACCGCCCCGCGTCCCGCGCCCGTCCGCCGCGCGGCCCCCCGGGTATGTCGCACGCGGCCGTTCCGGGCGCGCCCGCCGCGCTCGCGTGCCCCCGCCGCGCGGCGGCCCCGGGCCGTGCCCGCGGTTCGCCGTCGTTCCGCGGCGGGCGGGTCGCGGACCCGCCCGCCGCAGCCGCGAGCCCGCCGGGGTAACACCGTCTGCCTCTGGCCGTGTTGCCCCGTCCCGCCCGCCGCGCCGCCTGGTCGTGTGCAGCCCGACCGCTCGCTGTGCTCCTGGCGCTCGCCGACGTGGTGCTGCAGCCGCGTGCTCGCCAGGCTCCGAACCCTGCGGAGCGCGGCCTCGGGCGGGTGTGGGTCGAGCTCACCGCCCGCACGCGTCCGTTCGTTGTGCCTGTCGCTCGGCGACGTCGATGTGGTGCTGCCTCCGGCCCGCCGCACCCGCGGCCGGGTGCCTGCTGCCCGTCGGCAGGTCTTCGTCGAGCTCCGGCCGCGGCCGCCCTGTCGTCCCCGCGGCGGCACCGCGGCCGGGTGCCCGTCCGCCGCGGCTGTGCTCTGTTCCTGCTGCCGGGCCCCTCCGGTGTCGCGTCCGGCTGCGGGTTCCGCCCGCATGTCCGGCCCGGGG